>NZ_JBLODY010000033.1:0-45321 GCF_047785625.1 Solidesulfovibrio sp. C21 | reverse complement strand
GCCAAGGAAAGCTCCTACCGGCGGAAAGGGGGGACCGGGGGGCCCATGGCCCCCCGGCGGTGGGGTCCAGGGGAGGCGGAGCCTCCCCTGGCCGCCGGAGGCATCTTCACGCCCCCTCCCTTTCCAGCACCACCACGGCGGCGGCAGTGGCGCGTTCGTGGGTGATGCTGACGTGCCAGATGGTCGCGCCGAGGGCTTGGGCGCGGGCCAAGGCGGGGCCGGCCAGGGTCAGGGTCGGGCGTCCCAGGGCATCGGGGAGGATTTGCAGGTGTTGAAAGCCGATTCCCTGGGAAAAGCCGGTGCCGAGCGCCTTGACGGCCGCTTCCTTGGCCGCGAACAGGCCGGCCGCTCTGGCCACGGGACGCGGTGGCAGGGCGGCCTGTTCGGCCGGGGTGAGGATGCGGACCAGGAACCGCTCGCCGAAGCGGTCGAGGGCCGCCTCGATGCGGGCCAGTTCCACCAGATCGATGCCGAGGCCGAGGATCACGGCCGTGCTCCGTCAGTCGGGAAAACCGGCGACGATGGCCGCCATGGTGGAGACGGCCTCGGTGATGCCGGTCATGATGGCCCGGGCGATGATGCTGTGGCCGATGGAATATTCGCTGATGCCGCTTGTGTCTTTGAAGGCATATATATTGTTGTAGTCGAGGCCGTGCCCGAGATTGACGCCGAGTCCGGCCTGGCGGGCCAGGGGAATGGCGGCCAGCAGCCGGTCGAGTTCGGCTTGCCGGGTTTCCCGCGTCGCGGCGTCGGAGTAGGCCCCGGTGTGCAATTCGACATAGGCCGCGCCCACGGCGATGGACGCCTCGATCTGGTGCGGGTCGGGATCGATGAAAAGGCTGGTGGGGATGCCGGCGTCGGCCAGCTCGGCCACGAAGGCGGCCAGTTCCTTTTCCCGGCCGGCCACGCCGAGACCTCCCTCGGTGGTCAGTTCCCGGCGCTTTTCCGGCACCAGGCAGACCATGTCGGGCTTGAGCTCAAGGGCGATGCCGCGCATCTCGTCGGTTGCGGCCATCTCCAGGTGCAGGCGGGTCTTTATGGTCTGGCGCAGCAGGCGCACGTCCCGGTCCTGGATATGGCGGCGGTCCTCGCGCAAATGGACGATGAGGGCTCTCGCGCCGGCGAGTTCGGCCATGGCGGCGGCGGCGACGGGATCGGGGCTCTGGCCCAGGCGCGCCTGACGCACGGTGGCCACATGGTCGACATTGACCGCGAGCAGAGGCATGACAGACTCCTTTTTTACTGTTGCTTGGACGGTAAGCCTTTTACATTTGCGAGGCAACCGGCCATGGCTGGCGTGGGATTGTTGACAAACGTCCGACCAATCCGTAAGTGCGAACCACTTTCTTCGAAAACGGGGTCTGGCCGCAAGCCGGCACTAGACGCCCCATCCCCGGCGGCCCTTTCCCGTCGCCGGGGAAAAACCCTAACAACGAGTATACAGGTATGAATCTTTGTATTGTAGGCACCGGTTACGTCGGCTTGGTGAGCGCCGCCTGTTTCGCCGAAATGGGCAACGACGTCTGCTGTGTGGACATCAATCCCACCATTGTCGAAAACCTGCGCCAGGGCAAAATTCACATCTATGAGCCCGGTCTTGACGAGTTGGTCAAGCGCAATGTGGCCGAGGGCCGCCTGCGCTTCACCACCAAGGTCTCCGAGGGCATGGAGAATGCCCTGTTCGTGTTCATCACCGTGGGTACGCCCCCCCGCGAGGACGGCTCGTGTGATCTGTCCTATGTCTACCAGGTGGCCCGGGATATCGGCGCCAGCATGACCGATTACAAGATCGTGGTGGACAAATCCACGGTCCCGGTCGGCACGGCCGACGAAGTGCGCAAGTTTATCGGCGAGGAACTCAAAAAGCGCGGTGAGGCCATCGAGTTCGACGTGGTCTCCAACCCCGAATTCCTCAAGGAAGGCGACGCGATCAACGACTTTTTCAAGCCTGACCGGGTGGTCGTCGGCACGGACAACGTGCGTACGGGCGAACTGTTGAAGGCCTTGTACGCCCCCTATGCCCGCAGCCGCGAAAAGGTCATCGTCATGAACGTGCGTTCGGCCGAGATGACCAAGTACGCCGCCAACTGCATGCTGGCCACCAAGATTTCCTTCATCAACGAAGTGGCCAACATCTGCGAGCAGGTCGGGGCCGACGTGCGCGAAGTGCGCATGGGCATCGGTTCGGACCACCGCATCGGCTACCAGTTCATTTACCCGGGCATGGGCTACGGCGGTTCCTGTTTCCCCAAGGACGTCAAGGCGCTGATCGACACCGCCCGCCAGTACAAGTTCGAGCCCCAGCTGCTGGCTTCCGTCGACGAGGTCAACAAGCGCCAGAAGCACAGCCTGACCAAGAAGATCGAGTCCTACTTCGAGCCCCAGGGCGGGCTCAAGGGCAAGACCCTGGCCTTGTGGGGCCTGGCGTTCAAGGCCAACACCGACGACGTGCGCGAGGCCTCGGCCTTCGAGCTTATCAAGGACGTCACGGCCAAGGGCATGAAGGTCGTTGCCTTCGACCCGGTCGCCGGCCCGAATACCCGCGAGCATTTCAAGGGGAACAACCTGCTGACCGTGGTCGACGAGCAGTACGCCGCCCTGGAAGGGGCCGACTGCCTGGCCGTGGTCACGGAGTGGAACCAGTTCCGCAATCCGGATTTCGGCCGCATCAAGAAGATGCTCAAGGTGCCGCTGGTTTTTGACGGCCGCAACCTGTACTCGCCGCAGCTTCTGGCCGACCTCGGCATGGTGTACTTCTGCATCGGCCGTCCGGCGCCAAAGATCTAACGATCGATCGACCGGCAGGTCTTAAAAAAGGGCGGGAAACCGCCCTTTTTTATTGCCCGGCCACAGGGGAAGGGATTCACCCGGCCTGTGGCGAAAGCGGCGTGATGCCCGGACGGGCCGGGGGAGGGAAATGGCCGGCGTGGCGGACGGGTGCTTCGGGACGGCGGCGGGCAGGCAACGAACCAGCCTGGGCGCATGGTCGTGTATTTCTCCGAGAGGCGTTGGGAAAGCGCCCGGCGGGGCGTCAGGATGCGGGGGAGGGGAGAGGCTTACCGATTCCCTTCGAGGGTGCGGCGGCAGGAGCGCAGCATGAGTTCCTGGAGGATCACCCGTTCGTATTCCATGGAGTTTTCGGCTTCGGGGTTTTCCTCTTCCACGAGCATGCGCTCAAGATATTGGGTCTCCTCCCAAAAATCGAGCAGTTCGTCATCACCGAGATTTTTTATCTGATCCACCAGAGGGAACTGGTCGCTATCCGGAAAAAATTGGCCCATGCGGGTCGACTCCTTAAGTGCGGGGACGCTTGGCGGCGTGACCGCCGTGTAAACGGCGACGCCTGTTTTGGCAACCCTCATTTCCAGTGGTTTTTTTGGCGTCCTGGCCAAATCCACCACGGTATTATTGCCTGCGGGAAATTCTGACCGGGCGTTTCCTGGCTGGTTGCGACCGCCCTGGTTGCGGCTTACGGGGCATCATCCCCCGAGGTCAGTGCCTGCGGCGGGGCTTCGCTCTCGTCAAGGGCGGCGTTTTCAGGGGCGGCCATGCGCACGAACCCGTTGATGGTTGCGCCTTCCTCGATGATTACGGCCGGAGCCAGCAGGTTGCCGCACAGACTTGAGCGGTTAAAGAGGGTGGCGCGGCTGGCGGCCTCCACGTCGCCGACGATGTGGCCGCTCGAGACCAGTTCGGCCACCTGGATGCGGCCTTCGACATAGCCTTGTTCGCCGAGCACCAGGGTGCCGTCGGAGATGATGTCGCCGATGACGCCGCCGTCGATGCGCACGACGCCCTGGAAGTTGAACTGGCCATGGTATTGGGTGCCCGCGCCAAGAAAGGCGGAAATGGCCTCCTGACGGGGCATTTTTTTGCTGGAGCGTCCGAACATGAAAGAGATCCTTGCTTGTCCGCGCGGCCCGGGGCGTGGGGTGATGATGCCGCGCCTACTGGTGGGCCTGGTTGTGGATTTCCATATTGAGCTGAATCAGGCGCGCGTTGATCTGCTGGATGCGGTCGATGTTGTCTCCGTAATTATCCACCAGGGTGCGTTTTTCCTCTTCCAACTGGTAGCGTTCCACTTCCTGGGGGCTGGCGCCGGGGCCGGGCTGCGGGTTGGCAAGCTGCGGCATGGCGGGCGGCGTGGCCTTTTTGTCGCAGCCGGCGCCAAGCGGCAACACAGCGGCAAGCAGGCAGCAACAGGCAATGACGCGGCGTTTCATATTCTTCTCCCACTGGGCAGGATAGCAAAGCATGCTGCGGCTGTCCCGTGAAAAAAGGCGCTTCGGCGCCGTCAGGCGTCCCCGGGCGGCGTTTTGTCGGGAAGAGGGGCCGGTTCCCGGATGATGCGCACGTCGCACTGGGGGAAGGGGATTTCGATGGCTCCCTCGCGGAAGCGCTGGTCGATGCTGAAGCGGATGTCCGACTCGGTATCCATGCCGTAGGCGACGTTGTCGACCCAGACCATGAGCAGGAAATTGAGCGAACTGTCGCCGAAGGACGAAAACTGCACGCTGGGGCTGGGGTTTTGCAGCACATGGGGGTGGGCCCGCGCCACATCGAGCAGGATGTCGCGGACCTTCCCCGTGTCGGAGCCGTAAGCCACGCCCACGGTGATGTCCCGGCGCATGGTGGCGTCGCGGTGGGTCCAGTTGATGAGCTTGCCGGAGATGAGGTCGGAATTGGGCACGAACAGCGTGGCGTTCTGGAAGGTCTTGACCACGGTGTTGCGGATGTTGACCTTGCTGACCTTGCCCCAGGTCGTATCGATCTGGATGATGTCTCCGGCCTGAATGGAGCGTCCGAAGAGCAGGATCAGGCCGGCGATGAAGTTGTTGACGATGTTTTGCAGGCCGAAGCCGATGCCCACAGAGAGACCGCCGGCGATCACCGCCAGACTGGTGAAGGAAAAGCCGAGCAGGAACAACGAGATGAGCGCGTAAAACCCCCACAGCAGATAGGTGGAGGTGGTGTCGAGCACGTCGCGCACGCCCGGGTCGACCCCGGGTTGGAGCCGCGGCAGGTCGTGGATGAAGGACTTGGCCACGTACACCGTGGAGCGGGTCACGAAAAAGCCGGTAAGGATCAGCGCCAGTCCGCCGACGGTCAGGTGGAGGTCGCCGATTTTTACGGCAAAGGACACGGTGGCGGCAAAGACTTCCTGCCCCCCGAGTTCCGTGGAGAACCAGTAGAGGACGAGGAAGAACAGGGACAGGAAAATCAGCGGGAACCCGAGGCCGGACACCACGGCCCGGGTGACAATGGGCGCGCCTTCCCGGGCGGCCTTGTCCTGCCACTTGGCCACCAGCCGCGACAAGCCCGCGCCGGTTTCGATGGCGGCTAAAAAGAGGAACCACCCGGCCAAGGCCAGAACCGCCAGGTGCTGCCAGCCTATGGCGGTCATGAGGCACAGCAGGATGTACAGGGCCGGGGTGAAGCCGCCGGCCAGGCGCGAAGGCCCGGTGCGGGCGGCGGGTTTTTTGCGCGCGATCGTGAAAAAGGCCAGCAGCAGGACCATCCACACCACGGTCATGAGCACGTCCGGCAAGGCGCCGATCTGGAGCAGCAGGCCCAGGGAGAAAAGCAGCCACAGCCGGCGCAGATGCACGGCCGGTTTGGCCTTGCCCGTCGGCGAGGTGAGCCGGGCGAGCATTTCGGCAAAGGCGACCAACGCGGCGGCCAGGAATATCTCGGCCAGGGCATTGAGAAATTCGTGGAGCAGCATGGGCGCGTCCCCGGCCACCCAGCTGAAAAGCCAGCCCAGACCGACCAACAGCCAGATGCGGCGCGTCTGTTTGAGCTCCTTGAAATCCGGGTAGCGGCGGCGCAGTCGCAAGGCGGCCATGAAGTCGGCCAGCCCCAGGATGAAAAAGCCGATGCCGACACGGATCAGGGCGGCCAGGGTGCGCGCGGAATCCGCGCCCCCGATCAGGGACTGGAGCATGGACGTGTTGGAGCGCAGCCACAGTTGGATGCTGGCAAAGGTGTCGGGCCAGGCGGCCAGGGACGAGACCTCGCCCACGGGCGTGAAGTAATATTGCTGCCAGGCCTTGGGGAGTCTGGCTTTGAGGGTCTTCTCGTTTTGCGCCAGCGCATCGAGAAAATCCTTGGCCGGACCGAGCTGTTTTTCCAGGGCCGAGCGAACCTTGGCCAGACTTGCCCGCACCCCTTTGATGTAGTTGAGGTAATAGGTGATGGCGTCGGTCAGGGCCTGATCCTGGCCGTCGGCAAGATGTTTGCTGAACTCTTCCTTGAGGGAATCGAGGCGGTCGGCGATCTTGTCTATTTCGTCACGGCTGTTGGCAAAGGGGTCGATGAGGGCCTGGGCGTTTTGGCGCAAGCGGCTCATGTCGCTGAGCACGGCCCGCATTTCCCAGGGGTTGCCGCCGGAAATGGAGATGATCAGGTTCAGCGCGTCGAGCTTGCTTTGCAGATCGGACAGGGCGGTCCTGAAGTGACGCACGTTTTTCGGTAAAAGTCCCTCGAGGGATTTGAACCGCACCGCCTGTTGGACCAGGGCGTCCTGGTGGATGGACAGCAGCACCTGCCAGTCCTTGGGCGAAGCGTCCTCGGCGTCGTCCTTGTCGGGTTTGTCGGCCGGCTGCTTGGCTCCGTTGGCCGGGGCCGCCAGGGCGCTTGGGACAAAAGGACTGGCCGGGATGCGGGGCAGGGCCAGGCCGAGCCAAACCACCACGAAGACGATGCACAGTCGGAGCATACGGGGCATGGAAAAATCCTGTCGGGAACCGTTAGGAAATGTCAGCGGCGTTTTCAAAAGCAAAAGTTGCGGCAGGCGCGAGGGCGCGAGAGGGAGAATCCGTTTTCCCGGGGTCCCCCTCTCGCTGCCTTCCCGTGGCTACCGTTTCTCCATGGAGGTATAGGAGTGGCGTTTGCGGCCGGTGTAGATCTGGCGCGGCCGTTGGATGCGCTGGTCGGGCGAATGGGTTTCTTCCTTCCAGTGGGCGATCCAGCCCGGCATGTTCCCTATGGCCGTGATGACCGGGTACATGTTGGGCGGAAAGTTGAGGGCTCGAAGCAGCAGGCTCGAATAGAAATTGGTGTTGGGGAGCAGGTGGCGCGAGGCGAAGTATTCGTCTCCGCTGGCCCGTTCCTCGATTTCCTGGGCAATGTCGTGGAAGGCGTCGCGCTTGGCGTAGCCGGTGGCGATGAGTTTTTCGTAAGTCGCCTTGATGATGCGGGCCCGGGGGTCCTCGACGTGAAAGACCCGCTGGCCGAAGCCCATGAGCCGGCCGTAGCGGGACTTCGCCGCTTCGAAAATGCGGGAAACCGTGGTGCGTCCGGCCACCACGTCCTCGAACATGCGGATGGCGGCCGAACTGGCTCCGCCATGGTGGCGGCCCCACAGAGCGCAGATGCCGGCGGAGACCGAGGCGAACAGGTTGGCCTGGCTCGATCCCACCATGCGCACCGTGGCGCAGGAGGTGTCGAGGGCCTGGTCGGCGTGGCACATCATGAAGATGCTTAGGGCCCGCACGATGGGGTCCGGGGCTTCGTAGCCCCAAAACGGCACGGAAAACATCATGTGCAGGAAGTTGCGACAGTAATCCAGGTTCGGATTGGGATAGTTGAGCGGCATCCCCTGGGATTTGCGGAAGCTGAAGGCGGCTATGGTGCGCACCTTGCTCATGATCTTGGCCGCGGCCAGGCGAAAGTCGTCCTGGGAGCTGATGTCGTAAAGTTCCGGATAATAACTGCCCATGGCGTTGATCATGGCGGACAAAATGGCCATGGGGTGGCCGTTTGGCGGGAAGCCGTCCAGGTGGCTGAGCAGATCCTCGTGTAACAACTCCTGGTCGCGCAACATGACGCGGAACGCCTCGCGTTCCGCACTGGTCGGCAGTTCGCCGAACATGACCAGCATGGCGGTTTCCACGAACGTGGACTTCCGGGTCAGTTCATCGAGGTCGTACCCGCGATAGAGCACCACGCCTTTTTCCCCGTCGATGTGGGTGATGGCGCTTTTGCACACGGCCGTGTTGGCGTAGCCGGGGTCCAGGGTGATCCAGCCCGTCTGGGCACGCAGCTTGCGTACGTCCAGCGCTTTTTCCACGTGGTCGCCATTTATCACGGGCAGGGAGACGCTTTTGCCGTCGTACGTCAAGGTGGCTGTGTCGGGTGCTGTCATTGAACTTCCTTTTGCGAAATGGCCAAATTATAGCCGCCGTGCCAACCGGTGTAAAGCACGCCTCCCCGCCGCTCTTGACCCGTATCGCAACCGGCGTAATTTGGCGGCCCCCAAGGAGGATTTTTGTGAAAGCCTTTCTCTTCATTCCCTGCCTGGTCGAGCATGTGCTGCCCCGGGTGGGTGAGGCCACGGCCATGGTCCTTTCCAGGGCCGGGGTGACGCCTGAACTCCCCGCCGGCCAGACCTGCTGCGGCCAGTTCGCCTACAAACGGGGCCGTCCGGATTTGACCCGGCCCCTGGCCAGGCGGTTTGTGGAAATTTTCGAGGACGCCCCGGTCATCGTCAGCCCGTCGGCCTCGTGCACGGCCATGGTGCGCAAGTACCCCACGCTTTTCGAAGCGGGCGATCCCTGGCGTGACCGCGCGGCGCGCGTGGCGGCCAGGACCTTCGAACTCGGCGAGTTTCTGGTGGACAAGCTCGGGTGTCCGGACCTCGGTTCGCGCTACGTCGCACGGGCGACCCTGCACGCCTCCTGCCAGACCACCCGGGCGCTTGGCGTCGGGGACGCCACCGAAAAGCTCCTTGCCGCCGTGGAAGGGCTCACGCTTTTGCCGCTTGCCCATCCCGAGCGCTGCTGCGGCTTCGGCGGGGCGTTCAGCGTGGATTACCCGGAAGTGAGCCAGGCCATCCTGGCCAAGAAGATCGACGACATCATCGCCACCGGAGCCGAGGCGGTCATCACGGCCGAACCGAGCTGTCTGCTCAATATCAGCTCCGCCCTGGCCAAGCGCGCAGTCCCGGTCAAGGCGCTGCATCTGGCCGAAGTGCTGGCGGGAGGGGAGTTATGAGCGCGGGCCGACACAATTTCGGCAAGGCTTCGGCCGCCGCCCTGGCCGACGGCGAAAGCCGGGCCATTTTGGACAAGGCCATTTTGCAAATCCACGCCCTGCGGCAGCGTTCGGTTGACGCCATGCCCGATTTCACCGAGCGTCGGGCCAGGGCCGTGGCCGTGCGCCAGGCGACGCTCGACCGCCTGCCCGACCTGCTCGAGACCCTGGAAGCAAGCGTCACCGCCGCCGGCGGCAGCGTCCATTTTGCCGAAGACGCGCCCCAGGCGTCGCGCCTTATTACCGACCTTTTGACCGCGCGCGGCGTGCGTCTGGCGGTCAAGAGCAAGTCCATGGTAAGCGAGGAGATCGGGCTCAACGAGGCCCTGGCCGCGGCTGGCATCGAGGCTGTGGAGACCGACCTCGGCGAGTACATCATCCAGCTTATGGGCCAGAAACCTTCTCACATCCTGGCCCCGGCCCTGCACGTGTCCAAGGAGCAGGTCTCGGCGCTTTTCGCCGAAAAATTCGGCCGCACCAGCACCGACATCCCGGAGATGACGCGCATCGCCCGCGACAGCCTGCGGGCCAAGTTCCTGGCCGCCGACGCCGGCATCACCGGGGCCAATATCGCCGTGGCCGAAACCGGTACGGTGATGGTGCTGGAAAACGAGGGCAACATCCGGCTCACCGGCTCCTGTCCGCCCATCCATGTGGCGCTGATGACCCTGGAAAAGGTCGTCGGCTCCCTGGCCGAGGCGGCAGCCGTGCTCGACATCCTGCCCCCGTCCGCGACCGGCCAGACCCTGCCCGTGCACTTGTCCCTTTTCACCGGCGCGCGCCGCGACGGCGAACGCGACGGGCCCAGGGAAATGCATCTGGTCATCCTGGACAACGGCCGCTCGGAACTGCTGGCCGATCCGATCCTGCGCCCGATCCTCAAGTGCATCCGTTGCGGGGCCTGCCTCAACGTCTGCCCGGTCTACCAGAGCGTGGGCGGCCATGCCTACGGCTCGGTTTACCCCGGTCCCATGGGCTTGATCCTGTCCTCGGTGCTCAAGGACGCGGCGGGCGATGCGCGCCAGCCCTTTGCCTGCACCCATTGCGGGGCCTGCGCCGAGGCCTGCCCGGCCGGCATCGACCATCCGGTGCTGCTCCAGGAGCTGCGCCGCCGACAGGCCGTCGGGCAAGGCACCGACACGGCAACCAAAAGCTATGCCGCCCTGGCCCGCCATCCCCTGCTTTTTGACGCGGCGGCGGCCTGGGCCCGGACCGTCGACCCCAGGCTCGACCGCGTCGCGGCCATGGCCCCGGACGGGCCGGTGGGCAAGTTTTTGCGCGGCCGGAAATTCCCGGGCCTGTCAAAGCCTTTTTCCAGGCGCTTCAAGGCGATGGCCAAACGCCTGTCCCGGGCGCAGGCCAAGGGAGGTCGGTCATGAACGAAACGCAAACCAGAACCGCCATCCTTTCCCGGCTGCGGGCCGGCCAGCCCAAGGGATTGCCGCGCGCCAGGCGTCCCCTCTCCCTGCGCCGCCAGTGCCTGGATGCCGTCGATTTCGAAACCTTTGCCGCCGCCCTGACCGCCCTTGGCCCGACCTTCGAGCTGGCCAGAACGCCGGACGAGGCCAAGGCCGCCCTGGCCGCCGTGGTCGCCAAAAAAGGGGTCAAAACCGCCGTGCGCTGGGACCACCCCGACCTCGACGCCGTGGATGCGGCCGCCACCCTGGCCGGTGCCGGCGTGGCCGTGCTGGCTCCCGAGGACCTGCCGGAGCGCGTCTGTCCATCGCTTGCCGCCGTGGATATGGGCATTACCAGCGTCGCCTATGCCGTGTGCGCCACGGGGAGCCTGATCCTCGCTGCCGGCAAGGGCCGGGAGCGGGCAACGCCCTTGGTGCCGCGCCTGCACGTGGCGCTGCTCCCGGCCTCAAAGCTCGTGCCCGACCTGCCGGCCGTGTTCGAGGGGCTGGCCAAAGGCCCCATGCCGAGCGCCGTCAACTGCGTCTCCGGCGTCTCCAGCACCGGGGACATCGAATTCGTCTACGTGCGTGGCGTCCACGGCCCGCTGGCCGTCCATGTCATCGGTTTGGAGTGGTTGTAGCAGTGGTGAGGCCAGGGGCGCTGCCCCTGGACCCCGCCAGAAGGGGCGCTGCCCCTTCTGGACATCCCCGCCGGGGGGATAATCCCCCCCGGTCTCCCTTTCATGGGGGGTTACATACGGGAACGAGTGGTTATTTGTAGGGGAAGCAGGTTGTCGAAACCTGTATACCCCTTGAACCAGGAGGCCTGTATGTGGATCTGGGTGGCACGCTGGCTCAAGCGGTCCGGCCAGGAAGAGGAACTCCGGCGGGCCGCCGGTCAGGTGCGCAAGCACTGGGAAGACGTCTGCCTGGATGTTGGTTTCGATCCGGCCAAGAACGTGACCATGGCCGAAAGCGACGCCGAAATACGGGTGGGCATCAGCGAAGCCCTCGACACGAACTTCCGGGAAGAACCCGGTACGTGGCGATACTACTAACGGCATAACCCCTTTCCCACAGCTCCTTCCCGAAAAGGGGCGAGCCTTCGTACGATGCCCCACATCGTAAAAAGGTTTAGGAAAGGGAGAGCGCGAGAGGGGAGAACCCTTTGCAAAAGGGTTTCCCCTCTCGCATATTCCCTCCCCCTATCTCTTTCCTCCAAATAACGCGCCGAGGATGCCTCGGGCGATTTGGCGGCCGATCTGGCTGCCGATGGAGCGCACGGCGCTTTGGGCCATGGAGCCGATGAGCTTTTCCGCGGGCGAGGCCTGGGTCCGGGAGGGCCTGGCTTCTTCCTCGCGGCGCTGCGCCCTGGCCTGGAGCATTTCGAAGGCGGATTCCCGGTCCACCATCCGCTCGTAATGTCCGTAGAGCGTCGAGCCCCGCACGATTTCCTGGCGTTCGGCGTCGGCAAGGGGGGCAAGGCGGCTGCGTGGCGGCACGATAAGCGCCCGTTCCACCATTTCCGGCTGCCCCTTTTCATCGAGAAAGGACACCAGCGCTTCGCCCACGCCGAGTTCGGTGATGGCCTTGGCCGCGTCGAAAGCGGGATTCTGGCGAAAGGTGTCGGCCGCCGCGTTGACGGCTTTTTTCTCGCGCGGGGTGAAGGCCCGCAGCGCGTGCTGCACCCGGTTGCCGAGCTGGGCCAGGACCGTATCCGGCAGGTCCAGGGGCGACTGGGTGACGAAGTAGACCCCGACGCCCTTGGAGCGGATGAGCCGCACGGTCAGCTCGATTTTTTCCACCAGGGCCTTGGGCGCGTCGTCGAAGAGCAGGTGGGCCTCGTCGAAGAAAAAGACCAACTTGGGCTTTACCGGGTCGCCGACCTCGGGCAGGCGCTCGAAAAGCTCCGAGAGCAGCCACAGGAGCATGGTGGCGTAGACCTTGGGCGCGCCGAGCAGGCGCTGGGCATTTAGGATATTGACCACGCCCCGGCCCGAGGCGTCGGTCTGGAGCAGGTCGTCGAGGTCCAGGGCCGGCTCACCGAAAAACGACTCGCCGCCTTGCCCCTCCAGGGCGAGCAGGGCCCGCTGGATGGCCCCCACGCTGGCCGTGGAGACGTTGCCGTAGCGGGTGCGCAGTTCGGTCGCGTTTTCGGCCACATACGTCGCCATGCTCCGCAGGTCCTTGAGGTCGAGCAGCAGCAGCCCCGAATCGTCGGCCACGCGGAAGATGATTTCCATGACTCCTGATTGGGTCTCGTTGAGCCCAAGCAGTCGCGATAAAAGCAGCGGCCCCATTTCCGAAATCGTGGTCCGCAGCGGATGCCCGGTCTGGCCGAACACGTCCCAGAAAACGACCGGGGAGCCGGCCGGCGGGTCCGTCAACCCGAGTTTCTTGGCCCGGGCCGTAATTTTGGGGTTGTCGCCGCCCGGCACGGCCATGCCCGACAAATCGCCTTTGACGTCGGCCAGAAAGACCGGCACGCCGCGTTCGGAAAACGCTTCGGCCAGGCCCCGCAGGCTGACGGTCTTGCCCGTGCCGGTGGCTCCGGCCACCAGCCCGTGCCGGTTGGCCATGGACGGTGAAAGCGCGGCGTCCTTTTTTCCCCTGGCCACGAGGATCGGGGCGGTCTCTGTTGTCATGGGCAATCCTTTTGCTTAAAAATCGAAGGGCAAGACGTATGCGGCGGTTGCCCATCCTATCGTAACAGCCGGCGTCGCGCCAAGTGCCGGCCACACCTTAGCCCCGGAGGTCCTCATGTCCCGTGTCCGCATTCTGCTGCTTCTGCTCGTACTCGGCCTAATCTGCGTCGCCCTTCCGGCCCTGGCCAAGGAGCACAAGGAGAAAAAGGAAAACGCCGCGCCCGATATCACCGGCGTGTGGAAAGGCACGTCCGACAGCGTGGCCATGGGCAAGCTCGGCCATGCCGACGCCGTGCAAACACCGCAGTTTCTGCACGTCGACTGGACACTCACCATCGACAAGCAGGACGGCCGGGCCTTTTACGGCACCAAGGCTTCGGCTCGGGCCAAGGAAACCGTGGTCGGCGTCATCGACGGCGCCTCGAAGCTGTCCATGGCCGACGACGATGGCATCTACATCGGCAAGCTGACCGGCAAAAATACCATGATCATCACCTACGTCGAGGGGACCAAGGAGTCCAAGGTCGCCTCCATCACCCATTACCGCCGTGACGTGGCCGACAAGGACAAGGAAGAGTCCAAAAAATAGACACGTGGCCGCTTACTGGGCTGGCTTTTCGGGTCGTGGCTGCGGTCGCGGCCCTTTTTTATGGCGGGGATGGGTGGTGCCGTCGCCGAAGATGCGGTCGTATTGCGCCGTGTCGCCGGGATGGAAGTCGTAGCAGTCCGAGGCGATAAGCGGCCGTCCGGAAGCAAGCAGTTCGCTGACCGTGACAAACCGGTAGCCGCGTTTTCGCAGCTGCGTCAAAAGGCCCGGCAGGGCCTCCCCGGTGCCGTGGCCATTGCCGTTGGCGTGGCCGATAATGATGTCGCCGGGACGCACCCGGTCGAGCACGATCTTGATGATGCGTTCCGGGGTGGAGTGCGGGTCCGGGTCTCCGGTGGTCAGGCTCCACTGGATGGCGGCAAGGCCCATGGACGCGACCAGGGACAAGGCCTCGGGCCGGCAGCGGCCGTAGGGAAAGCGCAGCAGCGTCGGCACGGCCGGAATCGTGGCGATTGCCGTCTCGGCGACGCCCTTCTCCCGGGCCATACGGGCGATTTTTTTCCGCAACAGGGCGTATTCGGCCTGGGTCCAGGCAATTTGCCGGCGCATTTCGGCCGTGTCGAGCTGGCCGAAATTGCCATGGGTCCAGGCATGGCTGCCGATCTCGAAGAGCGGATCGGTCATAAGCTGCATGGCCCGCGTCGGGTGGGAGCGCATCCATTTGCCGCCGGCGAAAAAGGTGGCCTTCGCCCCGGCGGCGCGAAGGGCTTCCACCACCGCGCCGTCAAAGCCGGATTTCTGGTCGGCCAGCTCGCACAGGTCGAAGGTCAGGGCGACGAGCTTCTCGCCATGGGTGTTCACCCGGCGGATGGAGCCGGCCAGGGCCTCGGGCAGCGCCGGGAGCGCCGGAAACGTGGTGGCCTCGGGCGGTGAGCGGTCGGGCGGACCGAGCCGGCCCGATTTGCGCTCTCCCGGCTGGGCGGCCAGGGCCTGCGGGGACCACAGGGCCTCAAAGACGGCAGCGGAACCATCGGCCCGGGCCGTGCCCACTCCGAGGGCGAAAACCAGGCAGCAGGCGGGAAGGAACACGTGGATGGAACGCATGGGAGGCCTCCGGCAAAGGGGATGGGGAGCACCATGGCACCGGGCCGAAGTGGTGGCAAGATGGCAGGAAGGCCAAACGCCGGCGGCATGATCCCGGAGACTTGAAAACACGGGACTGCGTGGAGAAGAATAGAGCCGTGGCGGACCGTTTCCCGTCTGGGGAGGGGGGGGACGGTCCGCGCGATTCTCGGGAGCGCGGAGAACGGCCGAGGCAGGCGGGAAGGGGGAAGTTACTTCCGGCTCGAGGCGCCCGTCTGTTTCTTGTGCTTGGTCTTGGACCGGGAGGCGGTGTGGCTCGTCTTTTTGGAGGAGGTCTTTTGCACCTTGGCGGCCTTGTGGCGGCTGGTTTTGACGCTGGCCTTATGGCCGTCGATGTGTGCCGATGCGCCGCGTTTGGCGCTGATTTTTCCGTGCCGCTCGACGTCGGCCACGCGGATTTTCTTGCTGTGGTGGTGCGACTTGGACCGCTTGATCGAGGATTTGGCCGGGACGACGTCGGCCTTGGCCAACATGCTGTTCACCGAACCGTCGAAGGAGGCGTCGAGGACGCGTTCGGTTTCGCGGTTGCGCACCTTGCTCGTGCGGCCGCCGAGCACCACGGCGATGATGCGGGTGTTGCCGCGTTTGGCCGTGGCGATGATGTTGAAGCCGCTGGCTCCGACATAGCCGGTCTTGATGCCGTCCATGCCTTCGCACACGCCGAGCAGGTGGTTGGTGTTGGCATGGACCGCGCCGCAGTGGTTGATGGTCGTGGTGGAGTGGTAGCGCAGGGCCTGGGGATAGTGGTGCAGGTAACTTACGGCCAGCTTCATGAGGTCATGGGCGGTGGTCAGCTGGCCGGGAGCGGGCAGGCCGTTGGGGGTCTTGAAGGTGGTGTTGGTCATGCCGAGCTGCCGGGCCTTGGCGTTCATTCGCTTGACCCAGGCGGGCACGCCGCCGAAATGCTCGGCCACGGCCACGGCGGCGTCGTTGCCGGAGGCTACGGCCATGCCGCGCATGAGTTCGTCGAGGGTGACGGTTTCGCCGGCCCGCAGGTTCATGGTGGAACCGCCCGTGGTGTCGGCGTGGCGGCTGACTTTGACCCGGTCGTTGAAGCTGGCCTGGCCGGCGGCCACCATGTCGAAGACCAGGTACATGGTCATGACCTTGGTCACGGAAGCGGGAGCTATGCGCCGATCGGGGTCCTGGCTGTAGAGAATTTTACCCGTGCCGTAATCGGCGACCAGGGCGGCCTTGACCGCCAGCTTTCCGGAATGATTGGCTGGAAATGCCGTTTTCGGCCCGATCAGGCACAGGACGATGAGCAAGAACATAACGCGCCGCATTGACGCCTCCCCGTTTGAAAAAGTGATACAACTCCCGCGGATCAAAACCCTTCCCCAAATGTTTTCCACAGGCAGCACGAACCATGCCACAAACCCCGCAAAGGAGACCGGGTTGACGGCAACATGCCGACAGAACTTGGGTTTTGAATCAGGGCAGCATGTGCCCGCGCAGGATGGAGCGGATCGTTTCGGACCGCGCCCCAGGCCCGTTTGAGATTATCAAACGAGGCGTTTGATAATCTCAAACGGCTTGCGGGGCAAGGAGCATCCGGGCAAGTTCCGCGATTTTTCCCAGGTACTCCCGGCGGTAGGCCTCGCCATTGGCCGTGAAGGCCTCGGCCGTGCGGGCATGGGCCTCGCACCAGACGGCCAGGGCCGGGTTCTTGCGCCAGCGGCCGTAGGCCCGCACCATGGACAGCAGGTTGTGGCACACCGGCATGTACGGTGCCGCCGTGACCAGAAGCCCGGTGAAGTCGGTCTCGGGCCGGAAGAAGAACTGGTCCACCGCCCGGGCCGCCTTGTAGTTGGAGCCGCTTATGAGCAGGGGGAGTATGGCCGCCTCGTCCAGGCGTTCGGGCGCAAAGGGTTTGTCCCAGGACGCGGGCACGGCCTCGTCCGGGGCGTAGGCCACTTGTCCCGTCTCCAGCGCCTCTTTGACCTTGGCGACAATTGCCGGCCACAGCCCGCCGGCATGCTCCAGGTCCCGGCTTATGGCCTGCCTCCCGGCCTCGGCCGTTTGGATGCGCAGAAACGGGAAATGCGCCTCCACCGGCGTGCCGCTTTGGGCCATCACTCCGGCCATGATCCGGTCGGCGTCGAGAAAATGGACGCCCGGGAGGCTGGCCGCCCAGGCCGCGAATTCCCGGCCCGCCCCAAAGCAGGCCTCGCCCCAGCCTTGCAAATAGGAGTGGGGCGCGGGGCCAAGGCCCGGAAAGTGGGACATCCGGCCGCACACGATAAGCGGCACTTCGGGCAGAGCCTCCCGCCAGGCCAAAAGCATGTTCGCCAGCCGGTCGAGATAGGTTGCGGGATTGGGCGCGATGCTGCGGTAGTGGCGGCGGATGAAGCGGCCGAAAGCCGGCGCGGCATCCAGGGACCGGGGATCGATATAGAAGGCGTGCCCGTCGCTATTGTGCAGAAAAAGGGGGGTGTTTTCGTGAAAGAGGTTGACCACCAGGGCCTCGGGGCGAGGCTCGGCCGCCGGGGGCAGGAACTGGGCGGCAAGCTCCCTGGTGTGCAGGTATTCCCCGACTCCGGCGGCGGCGATCATTTTCGCCAGGAGCGGCGGCACGAAGCAGGGCGAACGGGCCAGGGTCACGGGCGAGGCCAGGGAGTCGAAGGCCGCCGGCAGGCCGGCAGCCGTTGCCGCCTCGGCGCAAAACTGCATCTGGCAGTTGCCGCGAAAAAGGATCATGTTTGGCTCCTGGAGGCCTTTAAGCCCGTTCGGCAAGGGGCTTGCAAGCGAGACTGCCGGGAGGACGGAATTTCCGCAACCGCATGTTGATACGGACCTTTCGCATGGACCCGCTCGAGGTCAACGCCTACCTGCTTTGGAAGGAGGACGGCCGGGCCGTGGTCGTCGACTGCGGCGGCCGGCCGGGGCTGGTGCTGGGGGAGATCGGCAAGCGTGGGCTGACGCTTACCGCCGTGCTGCTCACGCACCTGCATCACGACCATGTACTCGGCGTGGCCAAACTTGTCCGGGAAACGGGCGCGCCGGTGTACGCCTCTTCCGCCGACGCCTTTCTGGCCGGGGACGGCATCGCCTCGCCGGGCGGGCGGCTGGTGAGCCCCTCCTTCACCTTTGAGGATATCCCCCCAGGACGACAGGTCTTTCTGGACGAGCCTTGCCTGGTCCTGCCTGTGCCCGGGCATACGCCGGGGCATCTGGCCTATTTTTTCCCGCGCTCCCTGATCGCCTTCACCGGGGACACGCTTTTTGCCGGCAGTGTGGGACGCACCGATACGGCTTATGGCGACGGCACGCTGCTTTTGGCCTCCATCCGGGACAGGCTCCTGAATCTCCCCGACGCGACGGAAATATTCCCGGGCCATGGCCCGCCGACCACCGTGGGCCGGGAAAAGGCCCGCAATCCCTTTTTTGCGCCCAAAGGCGCTCACACGCCGTAAATGGCCGCCGCCTTGGCTCGCAGGTGCCGGATCAGCGGCCCCGCTGTCGGGGCTTGGCCCGTTGCCGTGGCAATCAGGTCGCGCGGACGCAGCAGGCGGCCCTTTTCGTGGATGTTCGTGCGCAGCCAGGCGAGCAGCGCCCCGAAATCCCCGGCCGCCATGCGCTGCGGCAGGTCGGGGATGGCCTTGCCCGCCGCTTCGAACAGGCAGGCGGCGTACAGGTTGCCCAGGCTGTAGGTGGGAAAGTAGCCGAAGGCTCCGGTGGCCCAGTGCACGTCCTGCAGGCAGCCGGAAGCGTCGTCCGGGGGCACGATGCCGAGGATCTCCTCGGATTTCGCGTTCCAGGCCCCGGGCAGGTCGGCCACGGCCAGATCGCCGCGCACCAGGGCCAGTTCCAACTCGAAGCGCAGCACAATGTGCAGGTTGTAGGTCGTCTCGTCGGCGTCCACCCGGATAAGCCCCGGCGCGATCGCCCCGACGGCCTTGAACACGGCTTCGGGCGCAAGCCCGGTCAGCTGCGGGAAATGCGTCCCGGCCAGCGGCAGGAAATGTTCCCAGAAGGACAACGAGCGGGCCACCTGGTTTTCCCAGAGCCGGGACTGGGATTCATGCACGCCCAGGGAAACGTATTCGCCCATGGGGGTGCCATGGCGGGCGTCGCCTCTGTCATGGCCAAGGCTGTAGAGCGAATGCCCGGTCTCGTGCACGGCTCCGAAAAGCGCCTTGGTGCAATCGGCGGTGTCGTAGCGCACGGTAATGCGGACATCGCCCGGGCCGATCTGGGTCGAAAAGGGGTGGGCCGACACGTCCAGGCGTGAGGCCTCGGGCGGCAGGCCGATGCGCCGGGTCACCTCGGCCAGAAAGGCTTCCTGATCCGCGAGCGGGTACGGCCCGCCGGGCAGGGGGGCTGGGGCCGGCGCGCCGGCCACCGCGTCCATGATGGCGCGGATCGCGTCCCGCAGCTCAACCAGGATCGGTGTTATGGTGGCGGTCGTCTCCCCCGGCTCGAAGCCGTCGAGCAGGGCGTCGTAGGGTTCGCCGGCATAGCCCAGGGCTTCCGCTTTCCGTTTTGAAAGTTCAAGTAACTCTTTAAGCTGTGGGGAGAACGCTTGGAAATCGTTGTCTTTTCTAGCGATCTCCCAGGCCCGCTGCCCGGTGCTGGCCGCCCGGGCCAAGGCCACGGCCAGGTCATGGGGGATTTTCACGGCCAAGTCGTAATCACGCCGCCATTCGCGGATGTTGGCCGCCTCGGGACTTGTCGGGACGGCCGTCAGTTCCGATTCCTCGCAGGCCGCAAGCCAGTCGCCGATGGCCGGGTCCGTGGCCCGGCGGTGCAGGATGGCGGTCAGCTCCCCGATCTGGGCGGCCCGGCCGGCATGGGCGGCGGCGGGCAGCATCACCTGCTGGTCCCAGGACAGGAGGCTTAGCGCCGCGCCGATGTCGGTACTGGCCCGGCCATGGGCGACCAAGCGGTCATAGGCGTCGCGCGCGGTCATTTCTTGCGGCTCCTCGGGGTTTTTTTGGCGGCGGCCGCTTTTTGGGCCGCCATCATGGGTTCGTAGAGCGGCTGGTAGAAAAAGCTCACGTCGCCCGCGTTTTCGGCGGGATGGAAGACGCAGTAGATGTTGACGTCGCCGATGCTCCAGGAATGGTAGTACTGGTCGGGCTTTTCTTCCGTCGGCGGGCCGAAGTCCTTTGTGAGGCCGGCCAGCGCCTTTTGGTAGGTGGCCATGCCGTCGAAATCGATCCACACATGGTAGAAACGGTCTTTGAAAAATTCATAGAAGGCGTCGCGGATGGGCGCGCCGGCGATGTCCTTGGGACCCTGGGGCCAGATGCAGGTAACCACATCGGCTCCCTTGTCCACTTCATAGGTGGCCAGCCCCGGAGTCGATTTGGCCGAGGCTCCCCAGGCCAGTCCGCCAAATCCCGTGGGCGCTGCCGTGCCGGGAATTTGGGCGGCCGCTTCGCCGAACATGGGAACGCCCTGGGGCGCGGCGGTGGGGGCCGCCTGCCCCGGCGGCTGCGCCAAAGGCGTCGGCTGGGCCGGGGTCTGTTCCGCTGGCGCCTGGGCAACGGCGGCCGGCGCAGCGGAAGCCGGAGGGGCAAGGGGCTGCTGAAAGGGCGACGGCTCTGCCGGAGCCGGGGCAACAGGCGCATCGGGCGGCAACGGCTCGCCAAGGACAACCCGGTGGGGCGGCTGGGAGGAGGGCGCCTTCGCAACGGATTTGGCCGTGGACTTGGCTTTGGCGGCGTCGTGCCGGGTTTGGGGCTTGGGCGCGCAGGCGGTCAGGGCCAGAACAAGCAGCAGGACAAATGCGGGTCGGATGCGGGACATGCGGTAACTCCGGGCAGGGAAGTGACGTTGGCGTATGCTAGCCAATGCCTTGCGGAAAGGGAAGGTCCGGCGGCATCTTTCGTCGGGCAGGCGGAAAACGGGGGGCGGCTTGTCGTTTCGGGGCGTGGCGTGTACCCGGAAGGCAACCCCGCGCCGGGATACGCTGCATACGCGGCCCGGCCGGGCAAGCCGTGATGGAAGGGAGCAACGATCATGAAGTGTATCACATTCGACGAGGTCCCGGCCCGGGAACTGACCGCCGCCACCATGCATGGCGTGACCGGCCGGGTGGTCATCGGCAAGGCCGACGGCGCGGACAATTTCTGCATGCGTGTCATCGAGGTGGCCAAGGGAGGCGTCATTCCGGCCCACAGGCATCCCTGGGAACATCAGCAATTCGTCCATTCCGGCCAGGGCTGGGTGGAATGCGACGGCGTGCGAAAAAACATCGGCCCCGGGTCCGTGGCCTTCATCCCGCCAAACGCCACCCACCAGATGCAAAATACCGGCGACGAACCGCTCGTCTTCATCTGCCTCGTGCCCCCTGCCGCGCCGGAACTTTAAATAATACTTTTGGGAAAGGAAGTGCGAGAGGGGAAACCCTTTAAAAAGGGTTCTCCCCTCTCGCGCTCTCCCCTTCCTAAAGTTTTCAATAGGTACTGGTGGGATACGGACAATACGCCATCACTATTATAAGTCTTTGGAAAGGGGGCCCGGGGGGAGAACCTTTCTTCAGAAAGGTTTCCCCCCGGCGAATTTCTCCCATTTTTACGGGACGGTGAAGCCGAAGCGGCTGAGGATGGCCTTTGCCTCGGGCGTGGGCAGGAAGGCGAGGAACGTGGTCGCCCCTTGGGGATTGGGGGCCTTGGCCGCGACGGCCGCCGCATAGGTGACCGGAGGCGTGAGCGGCACGGTGGCGGCGATGGCCACGGCCTTGCCGGCGATGGCCGCGTCGGTAGCGTAGACGAAGCCGGCGTCGCAGTCGCTTGCTTTGACGGCGGCCAGGACGTGGCGCACGGACGGATAGTAGACGAGCTTGCTGGTCAGGGCGAACCACATGGCCCGTTTTTGCAGGGCCAGTTTGGCATAGCGTCCGGCCGGCACGGATTCGGGGTTGCCTACGCCGATGCGCTGCACGCCGCCGCGAAAAAGCGATTCCAGGCCCGTCACATGGGCCGGGTTGCCGGCCGGCACGGCCAGGACCAGGGCGTTGCCGGCAAAGGTCGTGCGCGTCGTGGCGACGATACGTCGCCTGTCCGCGGCCGCGTCCATGGTCTGGGTGTCGGCGCTCAAAAAAACGTCGCAGGCCTCGCCGTTGTCCATGCGTCCAAGCAGCGCGCCCGAGGCGGCGTATTCCCCGCGCACGGTCAGGCCCGGATGCAGTCTGGCGAAAAGCGGGGCCATTTCCCCCACGGCGTTGGTCAGGCTGGCGGCGGCGAAAACAATGATTTCCCCGGCCCGGGCGGGCAGGGCGCAGGCGAAAACAAGGGCAAGGGCGCAGGCGAATCGTTTCATGTCCGTGTCCTTTGGCGTATGGGCCGGTTTTTTCTAACCGATCCGCTTACGGACGGAAAGCACCGTCGCCCGGCCCGCACGTATTGACACCATGGAGCGGCCGGTTTTAGCTGGTGGGCTTTGCGACGTGTCCGGCAGCAGCGCGGACAGGACGGCAAGGCGGGGCCGTTACGGCCTGCACGACAAAAACATATCCTTGGAGAGATGCATGGAGCTGAAAATCACCCTTCCCGAAAGCGAGATGCCCCGGCAGTGGTACAATGCCCTGCCCGACCTGCCGACTCCCCTGGCGCCGCCGCTCGATCCCCAGACCAAGCAGCCCGTGGACCCCGCCCAGCTGGAGCTCATTTTCCCCAAGGCCGTCATCGAGCAGGAGTTGTCTTCACAACGTTGGCTCCCCATCCCCGAGCCCGTGCTGGACATCTACCGCCTGTATCGGCCAACGCCGCTGGTGCGGGCCAAGCGCCTGGAAAAGGCCCTCGGGGTCAAATGCAAGATCTTCTATAAGAACGAATCCGTTTCTCCGGCCGGCTCCCACAAGCCCAACACCGCCATTCCCCAGGCCTACTACAACAAGATGGAGGGCGTGCGCCGCATCAGCACCGAGACCGGGGCCGGGCAGTGGGGCACGGCGCTGTCTTTCGCCTGTTCCCAGCTCGGCCTCGACTGCACGGTGTACATGGTCAAGGTGAGTTATACCCAGAAGCCGTATCGCCGCATTCTCATCAACGCCTACGGCGGCGAAATCTTCCCCTCGCCCTCGGAAAACACCAAGACCGGCCGGGCCATGCTCGAACAGGACCCCGACTGCACGGGGTCGCTGGGGCTTGCCATCTCCGAGGCCGTGGAGGACGCCGTCACCCACGACGACACCCGTTATGCGCTCGGCAGCGTGCTCAACCACGTGCTGCACCACCAGACCATCATTGGGCTGGAGGTGGAAAAACAGCTGGCCATGATCGGGGCCAAGCCCGATTATCTGGTCGGATGCGTGGGCGGCGGCAGCAACTTCGCCGGACTGGTGCTGCCGTTTCTGCCCCGCAAGCTCGCGGGCGAGAAGATCCGCTTCATTGCCGTGGAGCCCAAGGCCTGTCCGACGTTGACCCGGGGCCAGTACCGCTACGACTATGGCGACGTGGCCCAGCTGACGCCGCTTTTGAAGATGCACACCCTGGGCCATGCCTTCATGCCGGCTCCCATCCATGCCGGGGGGCTGCGCTACCACGGCGGCGCGCCCATCGTGTGCAACCTGGCCAACGAGGGTATCGTGGAATCCACGGCCTATTTCCAGACCGAATGCTTCGAGGCGGCCAAACTCTTTTTGCGCACCGAAGGCTTTTTGCCGGCCCCGGAAACCTCCCATGCCATCAAGGCCGCCATCGAGACGGCCAGGCAGGCGGGGCCCGACGAGAACGTGGTCTTCCTTTATTCCGGCCACGGCCTGCTTGATCTGGCCTCCTACGATGCCTTCCTGCAAGGCAAGCTGACCGATTACGCCTATCCGGAATCCCATATCGCCGAGGCGCTCAAGTCCTGCCCGGACATCGATTGATTGACCCGGGGGAAACCTTGCTTGCCGCAACGTTTTCCATCCAGCCTCTTTCGCCGAGCGCCCAATGACGGTGGCCGCTGCCGTGCTGGCGTGTTCCTCGCGGAAGAAGCTCTAGGATGGAATGCGCGAGCGGGGGGAACCCTTTTGAAAGGTTTTCTCCGCCCGCATCTTCCTGCGCCCAAAGCGAACGGCCCGACGAAGCGCGCTTCGCCGGGCCGTTCTTTTGAGGAGGCGGGTCCGTTTGCCTGATCGGATGCGCCGCGGTCAATCGATATTGAGGATCACGCTGAAGGCCTTGAAGAAAAACCAGATCTGGTCGCCTTCCTTGATGTCGAGGGTTTCCACGGATTCGGCGGTGATAAGCGCGCACATGGGCGTGCCGCCGTCCAGGAGCCCCATGATCTCCACCGCCACGCCGTCGCCCCGGATGCTCACCACCTGGCCGGGGAAGCAGTTGCGGGCGCTGGTGCGGGCCATCTTCTCGTCCTTGGCCAAAAGCACCCACGGGGCCTTGACCAGGGCCGTGACCTGGCCGCCTTCGGTCAGGCCCAGGCGCTCGAAGCTTTCGTTGGTGATGACCGAGACGATCTCGAAACCATTTTGGGCGGTCAGGGAAACCTCGGTTAAAAGCGGGCTCTTGCGCACGCTGGTGACGGAACCGAAAAATGTGTTGCGGGCGCTTGTTTTCACACGGCTCTCCTTGGCGACGCAATGGTTGACGATGCGCTGGCAGTCCTGGTCGGAAAACGAACAATAGATGGACGTGAGCACCAGGCTGGAATGGCCGAGCATAACCTGGACAACGGGCAGGGGAACGCCGCCGCGAAGGAGCTCCACCGCCCGGGAATGGCGCAACGACGTGGGGCTGACGCGGCCCGGGGGCAGGCCGGCCCGGCGCGCCTGCTCGTAGAGCTTGCGGCGTACGAACCCGGGGTCGAGGCGGAACATTTCGCCGCGTATCCCCCTGTTGGCAGGACTTGCGGCGAATCGGACCACTTCCTCGAGCAGCGACTTGGGCACCACCACCCTGCGCGGGGCTTCGTTGGGGTCGGATCCGCCGAAGCTCACGATCGACTGGGCCAGGTCGATGTCCGTGCGCTCATTGAGCGCCAGCACTTCCCCAAGCTTGCCGCCGCTGTGGCGCAACATCAGGTAGACCAGCCGCATGCGGTCGCGGGCCCGGCGGATGGGGGCGGTGCGGGCCGCATCGCGCCATTCGTCGAAGGCGGCCGTCAAACGCTCGATCTGATCCGTTTCCAGGTGCCGGATGTCGTTTGGGACCGTAAACAGCGCCGCTTGGCAGGGACCCAGTGCGCCATGCTGCCGCCTGTGCGTCGGCCGATCGGATTTCCGGGCCAGCATGGCTTCGGCGTGGTCCCTTAGGCGTTCCAAGGCCAGGACGTCGAGACCGGATACTCTTTCAAGGATGCTTTCTTCGACCGTACTCATGCTTTGATGGGATAGCCGACATTTCTTATGTTGTAAAGAATACAGCGCTTCTATCACGAATAGTTTTTGTGGCGTGACATTGATGCAGTGACCGCGCATGGAAAGTTTTATAGTGAACATCTTGCTATGTAGAGTCACGGGAATTAATTAAATCGTGATACTTAATTATGCGAGTAGCAGTGTCACGAGGATAGAAATACGGGTGATGCTGGATTTTACTGTTCATTAACTGTAGCATGTGCCGCATGCCGCCCGGCGACAGGCCAGGTGCGCCGGTTGCCGACAAAGGAGGGAGCATGGCCACATTCGTTTGCGTGCATGGCGCGTTTCAGGGCGGCTGGGTCTGGAAGCGGACCGCCGAAGCGCTTTTTTCCATGGGGCACCGGGTGTATGCGCCCACGTTGTCCGGGTGCGGCTTTCATCGCCACACCATGGACAAGGAACTGGGACTTGGGGCGTATGTACGCGATCTAACCCAGTTTTTCGAGCTGGAAGACCTCTCGGACACGTTTCTCGTCGCCCACAGCTATTCCGGACTTATCTGCGCCGGGGCCATGGCCGAGCTCATGGAACGGTTGGCCGGCACCGTCTATGTGGAAGGCATCATTCCCCAGCCCGGTAAGTCCTTTGCCAGTCTCGGCGGCGAACCCTTCCGGGCCATGCTCGAATCCAGGCTCATCGACGGCTGGCTGGTCTCGCCGTGGGAGGCGGGTCTGTTCGGTGTGGCCGGCTCGCCCGATGCGGACTGGTTCATGGCCCGTGTGGCCCCATTTCCTCTGGCCGCCTTCACCGACCCGGCGCTTGGCGAACTGGTTTTTCCCGCCAAGCGCCACTATCTGCGCTGCGCCCAGAATCCCAACCCTATGCTGGTGGCCATGGCCGAGCGGGCAAAATCCCTCGGTTTTGCCATGCACTCCATCGAAAGCGGCCATTGCCCCCAGATGACGGTGCCCGTGGAACTGGCCCGGGTGCTGGCCACCATCGTCGACAAGAAAAACGGTGAGGCCAAGGCGTAATGACGCTCCTTGCGCGCCTGACGAAAAAACTCCCCCATTTCACCCTGGATGTGGAGCTCTCCTGTCCGCCCGGCGGCATCCTGGTGCTGACCGGGCCATCGGGGTCGGGCAAAACCACTATCCTGCGGCTTCTCGCCGGTCTGGACGATCCGGACAAGGGCCGGGTGGGTCTCGACGGCGAGATCTGGCGCGATACGGCCAAGGGCATCCGCGTCAAGCCCAGGCGGCGCGGGATCGGGCTTGTTTTCCAGGAATACTCGCTTTTCCCCCACATGACCCTGGCCGAGAACGTGGCCTATGCCACCAAGGACACGGCCTTTGCCGACGAGCTGCTCGAGTTGTTCGGCATCGCCCACTTGAAGGACGCCCGTCCAGGGACCATGTCCGGCGGCGAGCGCCAACGCGGGGCGCTGTGCCAGGCGTTGGCCCGGCGGCCCAAGGCGCTTCTGCTCGACGAACCCTTTTCCGCCCTGGACGCCGCCACCCGCGTGACGCTGCGTCATGAACTTCTGGACGTTCGGGATCGGTTCGCCATCCCCATCGTGCACGTGACCCACGATCTGGCCGAGGCGGCGATTCTCGGCGATCAGGTCGTGACCATCAACCGGGGGGCCATCGACCCGGACTGGTTTGGCACCCAGCTGTGCCAGTACCGGCAGGAGCGCGAGGCGCTTTTCGCGCGTTTCGGCGCGGCTTCCCCCGCCATGGCCCGGCCCCGGGCAAACCCCCAACATTGCTGCGAGGAGGGAATGTGATGCTGCGAATTCTTTGGACTTGCGTCCTGGTGCTTCTCATGGCCGGTCAGGCCCTGGCCGGGCCTTTGACCATCGCCGCCGGCGCGGGCTACAAAAAGCTCGTTACGGATTTGGCCGCCGCGTATGAAAAGACCTCCGGGACCAAGCCGGAGCTCATCTTCGGCAATATGGGCCAGGTCACGACCCAGGCCAAGGCCGGCGGCGTCATCGACGTCATCATCGGGGAGAAGGGTTTTCTGGAAAAATCCGGTCTGAAATTCTCGGGCGTCGCCGAGATCGGCCACGGCATCCTGTGTCTGGCCTGGCCCAAGGGCAAAACCTTCACCGACGCCAAGGAGATCGCCAAGCCCGATGTCAAGCGCGTGGCCATGCCCGATGCCAAAAAGGCCATTTACGGCCGGGCCGCCACCCAGTTTCTGGCCAAGACCGGCCTGGACAAGACCATCAAGGATAAGCTCCTGGTCGTGGCCACCGTGCCCCAGGTCACCACGTACGTGGTCAGCGGCGAAGTGGACGCCGGCTTCGTCAACCGCACCGACATCATGAACGTCGGCGACAAGGTCGGCGGCTATCTGGAAGTCGATCCGTCGCTGTACGCGCCCATCGTCATCGTGGCCGAATCCCTGGCCGGCTCGCCCAATATCGCCGGGGCCAAGTCCTTCTCCGCCTTTCTGGCCACGGATGCGGCCAAGGCCATCGCCAAAAAGCATGGGATGTAGGGATTGACTCCGGAAGCCATTGTAGCGGCCCTGTCCGACCCGGGCGTCCTTTTTCCCATCAGGCTGACGCTTTGGGTGATGGCCGTGGCGATTCCGGTGTTCTTCGTGCTCGGCGTGCCCCTGGGCTACCTGCTCGGCCGGGGGCACAGCCGGGTGATTGCGATGCTCGATTTTCTGGTATCCCTGCCGTTGGTGCTGCCGCCCATGGCGGTGGGCTTTTTCATGTTGCTGCTCCTTGGCCGCAAGGGGCTCATCGGCGCGCCGCTCCAGCATTTTCTCGGCGTCGAAATCATCTTCAGCTTTCCCGGCCTGGCTCTGGCCGCCATCACTTCCGGCATCCCGCTGATGGTGCGGCCGGTACAGGCCGCCGTGCGCGGCGATCTGCTCCGCTTGGTCGAGCTTTCCTCCGTGCTCGGCAAGGGGCCGCTGACCACCTTTGTCCGGGTGGTGCTGCCCCATTGCCGCAAGAGTGTGGCGGCCGGGCTTTTTCTGGCCACGGGCCGGGCGCTTGGCGAGGTCGGCGTCAGCCTGCTCTTGGGCGGCGATATCGTCGGGCGCACCAACACCATCTCTTTGGAAATATACAACGCCGTTTTTACAGGCGATTTTTTTCGGGCCGGGCTCTTGTCGGCCCTTTTGGCCTTGGTTTCCCTGGGACTTACCTATGCGCTCAAGCGGACGGGCAGGGGATAGGGCTTGCGTGTTCGGTCGAAAGGGAGCTTGACAATCATTCTCAACATGGCTAGATGAAGCTCCAGGAAAGGAGCACCACATGGCCCCCCTTCATTGCCTCGCCCATTTTCCCCCCGGCAGCCGCGTGCGCGTCGAATCCATTTGCGATTGCCCCAAGGCCAGGGGCCGGCTCTTCGCCATGGGCATAACACCCGGTACGGTGATCGAGATCACCGCCTGCTGTGGCGGGCCGGTGTGTCTGCGGGCCAGGGGCACGTGCCTTTCCATCGGACGCGGCTTGGCCGAGAAGGTCATGGGCCGGCTGGCCGAGGACTGTGTTCAGGCGGCGTAGTTTTTCGTTCCTTCCTCCGAACATTGCGGACAGCCCGGCTGGTCTTGCCGGGGGGACGACCAAACAGTCTTGACCGGCGTCCCGGAGAGCCTTCTTCGGGCGCTGTTTTTTTGGGGGAGCGCGCATGGCCACAGATGGGACAACGCCGAGCATCGGCCTTCGCCGGCTGCGGGTCGGCGAGAAGGCCCGCCTTGTCCGCGTGGATGCCGGGGGTGAGCTTGGCCGGCGGCTGCGGGATATGGGCTTGGTTCCAGGTACCGAGGTGGAGGTCATCGGTCGCGCGCCGCTTAAGGACCCCGTGGCCTTGCGGCTGCGCGACTTCACCCTGACCCTGCGCAACAACGAAGCCGACCACATCACCGTCACCTTGCTGTAAGCCGTTTGCGGCCGCAGCGCCGCCCTCGCGTTTCCCCTTGAAAAGAGGCCATGAGCCGTTCCGTTTCGTCGCTTGCCTCGGGCGTTGCGGCCCGGTATGCCGTTTGCGAAGTGCCCAGACGGCCAATACCGGCCACGAACCCGGAGGGAGACCATGTCTGACGCGACACAGGCGGCGGTAACGCATTTTACGAGCGGCTACAACTGTTCCCAGTCCGTGCTCATGGCCCTTTGCGCGCCGTATGGCCTGGATACGGACACGGCCGCGCGGCTGGCCACGGGATTTGGCGTGGGCATGTACCGGGGGGCGACCTGCGGGGCCGTATCCGGGGCCATGCTGGCGCTTGGGCTTTTCGGCGGGGGCGGCGGTGCGGATAACGCCGCGTCCAAGGCCGCGACCTATGACCGCATCGAGGACTTTTACACTAGGTTTCGCAAGCTCCACGGTTCGCTGGTCTGCCGCGAACTCATCGGCCTGGACCCCTCCACCCCCGAAGGCCTCGAACGCGCCCGGCGGGAGGGCCGCTTCAAAACGCTCTGCATGTCCTTCGTGCGCGACGCCACGGCCATCGCCGCGGGCATTATCGAGGAAACGGGCAAAGCTTGATGGGGAAGAGGGGGCGAGAGGGGAAACTCTTTGGAACGGGTTCTTCCTTCTCGCGCGCTTCCCTTTTTAAATTTTTTCAATTCGGCGTGTTGCAGGATATTTTTCAGTTGCAGAAAGGCGTTGGCACGGGGACTGGGAGATGCGCTCTGCATCCCTTGTACCTTGGTCTGGCCACGCGGCCCGATGGCGGGTAGACTGACCGGATGGCGCTTCAGTTTTCTCCAATGGCGGTGCTGCCGACCGGGCAGACGACCTGCCACGATGCGCACGGTCGGGAAATTTCCTGCCCCGGCAGCGGCCAGGACGCGGCGTCTGCCCGACGCGGGCGGATGGACGGGGACCGATTTGTTGCGGACGATCCCGAACTGGTTGCCGACGCGCTGACCGGCCTTGTCTGGCCACGTGACGCCGGGCTGGCCGGCTTCCCCATGCCCTGGGGCGAGGCGCTCGCCTTCGCCGCCGGCTGGGCCCGCGACGGGCGCTTCGGCCGGTCCGACTGGCGGCTGCCCAACCGCCGTGAGCTGCGAAGCCTCGTTTCCTACGGGGCCGCGCGTCCGGCTCTGCCGCCCGGGCATCCCTTTCGAAACGTCTTTCTCGGCTGGTACTGGACCGCGACAACCGCCGCGCCCGCGCCGGGCTATGCCTGGTACGTCCATATGGAGGGCGGGCGGATGTTTTACGGCCGCAAGGACCAGGACTGCCTGTGCTGGCCCTTGGCCGGGGACATGCTCCTGCCGCGCACCGGACAACTCAGGTGCTTCGATGGAGCGGGGGAGGGCATCGCCTGCGTCGGCACCGGGCAGGACGGGGAGCTGCGCCAGGGAGCGCCCTGGCCGAGTCCGCGTTTCGAGATGCGCGGCGAGGCTGTGCGCGACCGACTGACCGGCCTCCTCTGGGCCCGCGCGGCCGATGCGGCCAGGGGAACCGTTGCCTGGGAGGAGGCTCTGGCCGTTGCCGCCGCCTTTGGCGAAGGCTGGCGGTTGCCCGACATCAACGAGCTGGAATCCCTGGTCGACGCCGATTGCGCCTTTCCGGCCCTGCCCGCCGGACATCCCTTCACGGACGTGGGCGAAGCCTACTGGTCCGCCACCACCAGCGCCTTTGAACACGATTGGGCCCATGCCCTCTACCTCCACAAGGGGGCCGTGGGCGTGGGCGTCAAAAGCGGTCGGGATTTCCTGGTCTGGCCTGTTTGCGGCCCAGAAATAATATAACGCGCTAAAATTTATAAGATTTAGGAAGGGGAGAGTGCGAGAGGGGAGAACCCTTTTCAAAGGGTTTCCCCTCTCGCACTTCTTTTCCCTTCCCCCTAAAACCGTTCGAAATCGTCGTCCGACGTGTCGCCCGACAGGTCGAGGGGCACGCCGCTTGTGCCCTTGGCCAGGGGCTTGGCCGTCGGTTTGACCGGGTTTGCCGGTTTGGCGGCAATAGCCTTGGGCGCGACGCGGTGAGCTTTATGCACCGTGTCCAGGCGGAAGTAGGCGACGGTTTCCTGGAGCTGGAGTGCCTGCCCCGAGAGCTCTTCCGCGGTGGAGGCCATTTCCTCGGAGGCCGAGGCGTTTTGCTGTACCACCTGGTCGAGCTGCTGGATGGCCCGGTTGACCTGTTCGGCGCCGGCGTTTTGTTCCACGCTCGAGGCCGCGATTTCCTGGATGAGTTCGGTCGTGCGCTGGATGTCGGGCACGATGCGGGCCAGCAACTCTCCTGCGTTCTCGGCGATTTTGACGCTCGAGGAGGACAGCTCGCTGATCTCGCCGGCGGCGTTGCCGCTGCGCTCGGCCAGCTTTCGTACTTCGGCCGCCACCACCGCGAAGCCCTTGCCGTGTTCCCCGGCCCGAGCCGCCTCGATGGCGGCGTTTAAGGCCAGCAGGTTGGTCTGGCGGGCGATTTCCTCGATGATGCCGATTTTTTCGGCGATCTGCTTCATGGCCGAAACGGTATGGGCCACGGCCTGGCCGCCGCTTTCGGTATCCTTGGCCGTCTTGAGCGCCATCTGTTCGGTCTGCTTGGCGTTATCGGCGTTCTGGCGGATATTGGCGGCCATCTGTTCCATGGACGACGAGATCTCCTCGACGCTGGCCGCCTGTTCCGTCGCGCCTTGCGACAGGCTCTGGGTCGTGGCCGAAAGCTCCTCCGAGCCCGAGGCCACGTTTTCCGCCCCGCCCTGGACCTGTCCCACCACCTCGCGCAGCTTGGCGATCATGTGGCGCAGCGCCGCCGCCAGTGCGCCGATTTCGTCTTTCTGGTCGAGATCGATGCGCTGGTTGAGGTCGCCGGCGGCCAGTCCCTCGGCCGCACGGACCCCGAGGAGGACGGGTTTGGTAATCATGCGGGAAATGATGAGCCCGAGCACCACGGCCAACAGCACGCCGATGCCGATGCCCGAGACCAACATGACCATTGCCCGGGAGGCGGCTTCCTCGCCGTTCTTCTTGCCCCGCTGGGCGGCGGCCAGGGAGTCGGTCATGAGCTCGTCGAGCAGTTTGAAGCAACGGATTTGCTTGTCCCGCGTGGTGACCATGGCCTGCTGGCGCATGCTGGCATAGATCGCCTCGATGCGGGCCACTTCCTCGCCCATGGCGGCAAAGTGGCTCATGGTCTTTTCCACGGCGGGTATGACGTCGTGCTGCACGAGGGCGATCCGTTCCTCGCGCGGGGTGTTGCGGGCGGACAGAGCCTTGAGTTTGGCCACGGCCCTGTGCAGCGCCTCGTGGACGGGCTGGATTGTGGCCAGGTTCTTGCGGAAGACGGGGTTCTTGATGTCGCGGCCCTCGCTGTCGAGCCACTGGCCGAAGGCGCAGGCCGCGGCGTCATCCCCGCCGGTCAGGGGCGCGCCGGAAAGGGCCAAGGCCCAGGCATCGCTCAAAAGCTTGTAATGGTCGCCGCGGAATTTGGCGATTTTGCCGCTTAACACGTTGGGATCGCCAAGGTCGGACTTGTCCCATTCCCGGGCCGCGTCGAACGTCTCGTTGTTGATTTTGACCCATTCCTGCCAAGCGGGAACGAATTCCTGCCAGAGGCGCCTCGCCTCTTCCGTTTTGGGCAGTTTCTCGTATTCGTTCCAGGCTTCGTGGTAGCTGTCGCGGACACGGGTGATGTTGTCGTACTGGCGTTTGCGGTCCTTTTCGGGCACGCCGGGCACGAGCAGGGTCCGCTGGGCCACACGGATGGATTCGCCTGCGATCTTTATGAGTTGCAGATCACGCACGGCCGGCATGTCGACGTCGGTGACGATGCTTAACTGCTTGGAAACGGTCGACAACCCTGCCAGCCCGACCAACCCGACAACGAGCGTGATGGCGGCGCTGAGAAGGAAACCACCGATAAGTTTGACCCCGAGTTTCAGATTCCGCATGAAATACACCCCGTTGCCAGATGTTGAAGAGGAAAGGCATGCTGATGGTTTCCCGAATTCCCTACGGCGGCGAGTGACGGCTTGTCAAATTTATCCGATTTGTTTGGTGACGTTTGCGACGGCCACCGGGCAGGCGAAAAGGGTTGCGATGCCTGGAACACTCCATGCAGAGGTTTGCCCGGCTGGCGGGGTTCTCTCCGGAGGAGGGCCGAATCCGCCTCTGTTCTGGACAGCGGTGGGATTGTATCGTATAGAATTTAACCAGATTGTATGGATTTTATGCAGAACAGGCTCCTGACGCGCGCAAGGAATGCGCTCGCATTTCTCCGGCGAAATCCTTTTCGCGGGGCGTCGTCGCCCTTGCTGGTCATCGGTGCGGCCGTCATCCTGGCGGCCGTCGTCATCACCATGGCCGCCATCGACCTGGGCCGTGAAAAGCAATACGTCACCCAGCTCTTGCTGGAAAAAGGCGCGGCCCTGATAAAGGCCTTCGAGGCCGGCACCCGCACTGGCATGCGCGGCGGCTTCGGAGCCAATGTCCGATTGCAGCACCTGCTCGAGGAAACGGCCAACCAGCCCGGCATCTTCTATATCGCCGTCACGGACACCGGCGGCCGCATCCTGGCCCACAATGACGCCAAGCGTATCGGCGGCCAGCTCTTCACTCCCGAAGCCATGCGGGAACTGGCCCCGGACGCCACGGAAAAATGGCGTCTGGCCACGGAGGATGACGGCCGCGAGTCGTTTGTGGTCTACCGGCGCTTTATTCCCTCGGCGCGGGGCCGGGGGCTCCACGGCTTCCATGGCCACCATCCCCCCATGGGCGATCCTGGCTTTTTCTGCACCGATGACTGCGACGCTCCCGGGGGCCAGCACGACTTGCGCGGCATGCCCCTGGTCATTTTCGTCGGCCTCGACGTCGCCCCCATCGAGGCCGCCCGCCGGGTCGATCTTCAAAACACCCTGACCACGGCCGGCGTGCTGCTGGTCCTCGGGCTTGGCGGCGTATTGGCCCTTTTCTGGGCCCAAAGCTACCGCGCCCAGCGCCGGGCCTTGCGCCAGACCACGGCCCTGGCCTCGGAAGTGGTGGCCGCCATGCCGGCGGGGCTGTTGCTCGTGGCCCCGGACGGCCGGGTGACCATGGCCAACGGCGCGGCCGAAAACCTGGCCGGTGTGGCTTCCGGGGGGCTCGTCGGCCGACCGGTCGGCGAGGTGCTGCCGCCGGATATCCTGGAAAACGGGGAGGGCGGCGAGCGCCAGATGGACGTGGCCATAAGCGGTGGCGCACCCATTGCCCTTGGCGTGGCGGTCTCGGCCGTGCGCACCGAGGAGGGAACGCCCGTGGGGTCGCTGGTCGTGCTGCGGGACCTGCGTGAGATGCGTCGGCTGGAAGCCGAGATAAGGCGGCGCGAGAAGCTGGCCGCCGTCGGCAATCTGGCTGCCGGGGTTGCCCACGAAATACGTAATCCTTTGAGTTCCATCCGGGGCTACGCCGCGTATTTCGGTGCCAAGTTCGCCCCGGGCAGCGAAGACCGGCAGGCGGCCGAGGTCATGGTTCGCGAGGTGGACCGTTTAAACCGCGTGATCTCCGAACTGATCGAATTCGCCCGGCCTTCGGACATCAAGCGCCGGCCGGTGCGTCTGGCCGATCTGGCCTCCCACGCCGCCCGGCTGACCCTGCCCGACGCCACGGCCCGGGGCGTGTCCGTGGACATCTCCGGCGCGGCCGACGGGCCGGAAGTTACCGCTGATCCGGACCGCCTTACCCAGGCGCTGCTCAATTTGTGCTTAAACGCCATACAGGCCATGCAGCCCGGCGGCGTCATGACCCTGGCCGCAGGCACCGCCCCGGACGGACGGGCGTTTTTGTCCGTGGCCGATACCGGCGGCGGCATCGCCGACGCGGAGCGCGACCGGATTTTCGATCCGTATTACACCACCAAACCGCATGGGACCGGATTGGGGCTGCCCATTGCCCATAAGATCGTGGCGGCCCACGGCGGCGAGATCGTCCTGACCGCCCGGCCGGACGGCGGCACCGTGGCCACGGTGTACCTGCCGTCCGACAACCGGCGGCACAAAAGCGGGGAAGCATGAACCAGGCGCAAATACTTGTGGTTGACGACGACGCCGGGCATTTGTCCATGTTGCGGACGGTGCTTTCCGGCTGGGGCTATGCCCCGCAAGGGGCTTCCGATGGTGAGCAGGCCGTGGCCATGGTCCGGGAGAAGGCTTACGACGCCGTGCTGCTCGACGTGCGCATGGCCGGCATGGGCGGCATGGAGGCGCTCACGCGCATCAAGGAATACAACCCTTCGGTGCCGGTCATCATCATGACGGCCTATTCGTCGGTGGAAACGGCTATCGCGGCGCTCAAGACCGGAGCCTACGACTACCTGACCAAGCCCCTCGATCTCGACGTGCTGCGCCTGACCTTGGAGCGGGCGCTGGACCACATGCGTCTGGCGGCGGAAAACGCCTCGCTTCGCGAACAGCTCGGCCCGGTGGCCGGAGGGCCGGAAATCATCGGCAAGTCCAAGGCCATGCGTGATCTTTTCAACATGATCGGCATGGTCGCTCCCACCGAGGCCACAGTGCTCATTACCGGGGAATCCGGCACGGGCAAGGAGCTTGTGGCCAAGGCCATCCACGCCGACAGCCCCAGGACCTCCGGGCCGCTCGTGGCCGTCAACTGCGCGGCGTTAAGCGAATCCCTGCTTGAATCGGAACTTTTCGGCCATGAAAAAGGGGCCTTCACCGGGGCCGAGCGCCGCCGGGAAGGGCGGTTTCTGGCCGCCAACAAGGGCTCCATCTTCCTCGACGAGATCGGGGAGATCGCCCAGCCCATCCAGGCCAAGCTGTTGCGCGTCATTCAGGAGCGCGAAATCCAGCGCGTGGGTGGGGACAAGCCGGTGGGCGTGGATGTGCGCATTCTGGCTGCCACCAACCGCGACCTCAAAAAGGAAGTGGAGGAAGGGCGGTTTCGCGAGGACCTTTATTACCGCCTCAATGTCGTGACCGTGACCGTGCCGCCGCTACGGAAGCGCGCCGAGGACATTCCGCTTCTGGCCCAGTTTTTCCTGGCCCGGTTCGCCGAGAAAAACCGCAAACGTATCAAGGGGTTCACCCCTTCGGCCATGGACCACCTCATCCGCTGTCCCTGGCCCGGCAACGTGCGCGAACTGGAAAACGCCGTGGAGCGCGCGGTGATCTTGTCCGTCGGCGAATATGTTTCCGAGCGCGAGTTGCCCCTTTGCGATCCCATCGGGACCAGGGCGGATGCCTCGGCCGGCGCGGGGGCCGCGGGCGGGCTCGCCGGACGGCCGCTCGACGATGTGGAGCGCGAGGTCATCCTGGCCACCCTCGATTCCTGCGGCGGCAACAAGAGCGAGGCCGCCCGCGTGCTCGGCATCACCCGTGCAACCCTGCACAAAAAACTCAAGAAATATGGCGAAGACTAGGGGGGCTTTTTTATTTGGTTTTGAAAAGAGCGTGCGAGAGCGTTTATTGCTTTTCCAGAAAAGTTTTTTCCCGTATGTTTTGGTGAGAAACAGTCCCCGGCATTGTGTCTTTCACAATACATCTGTCTTTTGTAAAAAATAATTATTCAAATATGTTGCCTTCAAAACCCATTGGCACTAGTTTCAAGGGGACGATACGGGGAACAACGCGGCAATAGCCGCTTATGGCCGCAACGTGGACGATACGGCGTACGTGGGGACTCCCACGTCAGGCAGGCGCAGCAATCGGGTGGACATCCTTCATGCCCCAGCAGGGAGCATCCATGGAATTTTTCCCCAAAAGCATGCTCCTTGGTCTCGCCAACAATGCGGCCTTGCTGCTCGCGTTGGCCTTTCTCTACGATTCGTTCACCAGGGCCGAGGCGGCACAGGCCTCGTTTTCCCGGCGCGTCCTGATGGGGCTTTGCCTGGGCGTCATCGCCATGGCCGTGATGCTCAACCCCTGGGAACTGCGCCCCGGGCTTTTCTTCGATACCCGATCCATCCTGCTCGGCGTGGCCGGACTCTTTTTCGGTTTCGTGCCCACGGCCCTGGCCACGGTCATGGTGGCCGGCCTGCGTCTGGGGCAAGGCGGCGTCGGCCTGTATGTCGGCGTCGCGGTCAGCATCGCCTCGGGCCTGATCGGATTGGCCTGGCGGCAATGGCGCAAGGACCGGCTGGCCGGGTTGGGCCTTGGGGAACTCTATGTTTTCGGTCTTGTCGTGCATGTGGCCATGTTGGCCTGCATGCTGCTGCTGCCGGGCCACTACGCGCTGATGACGCTTCGCCGCATCACCTTGCCGGTGCTGCTTGTGTATCCGTTGGTGACGGCTGGCCTGGGCCTGCTCATGGTGCGTCGGCTGGCCCGGAACCAGCTTGTCCTGCGCCTTGCCGAGAGCGAATCGCGCTATCAGAGCCTTTTTGAAAACAACCATGCCGTCATGCTGCTGATCGACCCGGAGTCCGGCGCCGTGGTCGACGCCAATCCCTCGGCCTGCGCCTATTACGGTTGGACGCGCGAGGAGATCCGGCAGAAGAGAATGCATGAAATCAACATGTTGCCACCCGCTGCCGTGAAGGCAGCCATGGAAAACGCAACAACCCGGCGTGCCACCACCTTCAGCTTCCGCCACCGTCTGGCCGACGGACGCATCCGGGGGGTCGAGGTCAATGCCGGACCAATCCGCCTCATGGGGCGGGAACTGCTGTATTCGGTGATCATCGATGTCACGGATCGCCTGGAGGCCCAACATCGCCTGATCGAAAGCGAAAAGCGGTTTCGCCAGCTCGTGGAGCATGCCCCCAGCGGCGTTTTCGTTCAGACCGAGGGCGTTTTTGCCTACGCCAATCCCCAGGCCCGCCGTTTTCTGGGCGCGGATACGCCCGGAGCCCTGATCGGTACGGCGGCGTTGGAGCGGGTCGCCATCCACGACCAGGATCGGGTGCGCGCGCGTATCCATGACCTCAATGTCAACAGGCGTGCGGTGCCCTTGAGCGAGGAAACCATGCTGCGCCTGGATGGGGAGGCGTTTTTGGCCGAAGTGGCCGCGGTCCCTGTCGCCTGGGACGGCAAGGACGGGGCGCTGGTTTTTTTCCGGGACATCACCGAGCGCAAGCGCGACGAAGAACGCCTGCGCCTGGGTGAAGCCCGCATGCAAAGCCTTTTTGCCGTCACCCGGATGGAGGCGGCCGGCCTCGACGAACTGCTTGTCCATGCCGTGGAAGAGGTCAGGCGGCTGACCGGGAGCCGGTTCGGCTGCATGTTTTTGCAGGACGAAGCGGACAGCCGGTTGTCGCGGGTGGCCGAGGCCTGCGATACGCAATGCCTGCTCCATCGGCCGGAGGGGCTCGTTGAGCGGCATGTCCCGGGGCGATGGTCCGAGGCGCTGACGACGCGGCGTCCCGTGGTCATACCCGCGGGGAAGGCGGGCATGGACGGCGAGACTGTGTGCGTGCCCATCGTTTCGGACGAGCGGGTGGTGGCGATGCTGGTCGTTGCCGGCAAGCGGGAACCCTACGATGCCTCCGACATGCGCTCCATTTCCCTGTTCCTGGACACTGTTTGGCGAATGGTGGCCAGACGACGCGATGCGGCCGCATTGCTTGCGGCCAAGGAGGCGGCGGAACGGGCCAGCCGGGTCAAGAGCGAATTTCTGGCCAACATGAGCCATGAACTGCGAACGCCTTTAAATGGCATTCAAGGTATGACCCAACTGCTCGCCGCAACCAGCCTGACGTCCGAACAGCACGAATACGTACACGCCGCCCTGGTTTCCTGCCGCCGGTTGACGCGTCTTCTGGGCGACATTCTCGACCTGTCCCGGGTGGAATCCGGCAAGCTCACCTTGCTCCCCGAATCGTTTCGGCTGGCGGACCTTCTGTCCGCAGTGACCGCGGCTTTCATGCCGGTTTGTCGCGAGGCGGGAATCGACTGGAGCGCGGAAGTCGCCCCGGGCGTTCCCGAGATTCTTTTCGGCGACGAGGGCAGGGTGCGCCAGATTCTCTACAATCTGGTCGGCAATGCCGTGAAGTTCACCAAGACCGGCGGTGTACGCCTTGAGGTCTGGGCCGGCCCGGTCAATGCCTCGGGCTACGGCAGCGTGTTTTTTGCCGTGACCGATACCGGGGTCGGCATTCCCGAATCGGAACTGGAGCGGGTCTTCGAGGCCTTTCACCAGGTGGAGCGGTCGTTTTCCCGGCGCTTCCAGGGGGCGGGACTCGGCCTCGCCATCGTGCGCCGTCTGCTCGACCTGATGCAGGGAACCATCAGCGTGGAAAGCGAGGTCGGCCGGGGCACGCGCTGCGTGTGCGCCCTGCCGCTCGTACAGCCGCTGGCGCAGGGCGACGAGGGCCGAGCCCTCCCGACCGCCGCCACGCCGGGACCGGCAACCGGTGTGCGCGTTCTGGTCGCCGAGGATGACGCCATAAACGCCATGGGCATCAGCCGCATGCTGGAAAAGCTCGGCCATGTCGTGACCGTGGCCCGCAACGGTCAGGAGGCCGTGGAACTTGCCCTGGCCATCCGTCCGGACTGCATCTTCATGGATGTGGGCATGCCGGTTCTGGATGGCGTCAAGGCCACGGCGCGCATCCGGGAGAGAACCCGGGATGTCGGGCAAAATCCCATTCCGGTCATCGCCATGACGGCCCACGCCATGGCCGGGGACAGGGAAAACCTCCTGGCCGCCGGCATGGACGATTACGTGTCCAAGCCCGTGGACCAGGAGGCCCTGGCCGCGGCGCTGACGCGGGCCTGCGGGAAGATTACGGCCTAGAGCCTGAAGCGGACCGGGGAGAATCTTGCTCCTTGTCAGCGTTTGACCGGGAGCCGCAGGGACTGGCCAAGCGACAGGCGGGTGGCTTCCGCGTTGGGATTGATTTCCATGAGATCGTCGGCGGAAATCCCCAGTCGGCGGGCGATGAGGCGAAGGGTGTCCCCTTTTTTCACCGTATAGACCTTGCCGGACGGCCTGGCCTTGGTCTTTTTGGGTTTCGCCTGCGGCTCCGCGGCGGCGGTCTGGTCGGGGGTGGGGTGGACGTCCCGGGCGTAAGCGCGCAGTTCGTCCACGCCGGCGATGGGGGGCAGATGTTCCCGCTTGGCGATGCCGGCCAGGACGACGCCGCCGAGGAGCCTGGCCCCGGCTTCCGTCATATGCACGCCGTCGGCCGTGCGCAGGGTCAGGTGCTCGCCGGTCGCGCCGTCGCGGCCGTGGCGGCTGTAGCGACCGGCGGGATCGCTGAAGGCCGCGTGGGTGTCGATGAAGCGGCAGCCCGGCGTGGCGGCGCACATGGACGAAAGCGCCGCGTTGACCTGGATCGCGCCCTTGGCCAGTTCGGCCTCGCCCATGGCCGGCACCCCCACCCAATAGACCCGGACGTGGGGATTGGCCGCGCGGCAGATGGCCACCAGCTCGCGCGCCTTGGCGGCATAGGCCTCGGGCCAGGCAGGGTTGTCGAAGAACACGCGGCTGCCGTCCGGCCCCTCCACGGGCATGACGTCGTTGGCCCCGATCATGATGACCACCACGTCCGGCGGATCGCCGGCAACGCGCTCGCGCAGCCTGGCCGGCCAGTCGAGGAGTTCGGGTCTGGTCAGCCCGGTCGAGCGCGTGCCGTCGCGGGTGTAGTCGATGCCCACCGCGCCGGCGAGGGCATGCTCCATCTGCTCGCCGAGGCTGATCGAGAGCGAATCGCCGACGACGAGCATCCGCAGAGGGGAGGCGTGGGGCGGTTTGGGGGCGCGTCGGGAAAAGAGGCCCGATGGGGTCAGCACGCTGTCGGGCTGGGTCGTCTCCCCGCTTTCGCCTTTGCAGGAGACGGCCATGAAACACAGGACACAGGCCAAAAGCAGCGGGAGAATGCGCCCCGTCCCGGCACGGCGGGCGTGGGCTGAACCGGTGTTTGGCGCCTCGGCGCAAGGATCATGGCTTGTTGGAAGCCGTTGTATTGGTCGCATCGGATTTCTTGGGCCGAAGTTCCATGTCCTTGGCCAGGGCGGCCAGGAAGGATTGGGCCAGGATGTCGCCCCCGGCCACGGTGAAATGCACCTTGTCGTTGGCCCGCACCTTGATCTTGACGCCCTTTTCGTTGGGCAGAAACGTCGAGTAATTGCCCTGGGCGTCGGTGAGCAGATTCCAGGTGTCGAGAAAACGGCTGGCGCTGTATTTGGCGCACTCGGTCTTGAGTATCCCGTTCATGACCTGGACCTGCTTGGCAAAGGTCGGATCGCCCATGATGGGCAGCCCGATCCAGTAATTGCGGATGCCTTTGTCCTGCAAGGCGCTCAAAAGATTTTCCAGGCGCATGGCGAAGACCTCGGGCCAGGTCTTGTTCGGGCTTCCGGGCGCCCGGGGCTTTTCGTTGACGTTGATGTACTTGGCGTCGTTGGCTCCCATCATGACAACCACGACGTCGGGCTTGTACTTGTCGAGAAAGACGCGCAGCGCCCTGCTCCAGTCGTAATACTTGGGATTGGCCAGGCCGCTTGACACCTTGCCTTCCTCGAACAGTTCCATGCCGTCGAATTCGGCCACGGATCGGCGCAGGGACAAGGACAGGCCGATGGCCAGGGAATCACCCACCACCAGCATCCTGCGGGGGGCTTGCAGCTTGGCGGCCGTCAACTTGGGACCTTCCTGCTGCCCCGTGGCGGGCGCGCCCGGCTGGGCGGTATTCGCGTCGCCAGCCGTCCCGGCATCCGTAACCGGCGGCTTTGGCGGGGCCAGGGCGGCCAGCAACCCGGCCGTATCCACCGGGATGTCGCTTTTGATCACCGGCTGGTTGGGGTCCAGGCGGTCATGCAGGGCCTGGGCCGCCTTGGCCGTGGCCGGTTCGTCGCGGCAGGCCAGGGTGTTTTTGTAGGTCTCGTCGAAAAAAGGCGCCAGGGCGCAGTCCATTTTGCGGGAGACGGTGGCCAGACTGGTCTCGCGCCAGAGGTTGCGCACGTGGCGCACCTCGCGGGCCACTCCGGGGGCGGGGCCGTCGGCCAGCCGCTCATCGACCCACACCGACACCTTTTCAATGTTGGCCACGGCCGTCACCACCAGGGCGATATAAAAAATCAGGCAGGCTTTTTTCCAGCTCATGGGCCTTGACTGTGCTCGGGAGTTAGGGATGGGGCTGTCCGCCGGGAGCCGTCAGTTGGCGCCGGTCCGGGTCAATTCGTTTGCAGCTGGGGTCGGGGCGTGATGGAAGGCGACGACCCGAACCGGCGTTGCGGCGGTAAAAAGGCGTTCGGAGATCCGGAGGATGCGCCGGCAGGCGGCAGTCGGCGGGAAATATTGCATCCGGCTACCTATAGAGCCGGCGCGGCGCTTTGTCCAGACGGAGAGGGGGCGCTGCGGCGGACGGCCTGACTGGCCGACCGCCGCACGACAAGAAAGCTCTTTTAATCGATGTACTTGGTGGCGACCCAGCCTTCAAGCCCCCGGGTGGGGACGAAAACATGGGTCCAGCCGCCCTGGTGGTAGAGCACCTGGACCTGCTCGCCGAGGTCCAGCGAGGCCAGGATGCCGCACTTGGTCGTCGGGCAGGACCGCAGGCTCAGATACTGGGTATTGACCTGGGCGTAGACGACGCTTGGAGCGACCATGACGGGCGCGGGCACGCAGCCGTATCCCGGCGACCAGTAGTAGCCGTCCGGGCAGACGGGCGGTGGCGACGGCACGTACACCGTGGGACCGGCCGCGACCACGCATCCCGACAGAGCCACAAGGGCCGAGAAGCCAACCAACAGGCACACCGTGCGCATTGCCTTCATGAGTGCATCCTCCCGCCTGGATTATGGGCCGACGGGCCCGTGTTTCCGCGCCCGGCCGGACAGGCGGCCCGGCGCCGGATGGGATGTATCAGTATGGGATTTTGCTACCACCCTGACGGCGGCCGGGTCAACGCATCCGGGACAGCGGTATGGCGTCCAGGCCCTTTACAAGGCCTGGCGGATAGGACTATATATTGCCTTTTCTACAATTTACGGCAAGTCGCGTCGCAAGGATATCGTCATGCCCCAACACTTCCTGACCATTCTGGACTTCTCCAAGCAAGAGGCCGCCGCCCTGCTCGACAGGGCCGCCACCATGAAGGCCGCCGATTATCGCTCGGGCCTGCTCGACGGCAAAACCTGCATCCTCGTCTTTGAAAAGGCCTCCACCCGCACCCGCGTGTCCTTCGAGGTCGCCGTGCGCCACCTCGGCGGCTGGCCCATTTTCATGACCCAAAACGATTCCCAGCTCGGCCGCGACGAACCCATTCGCGACACCGCCCGGGTGCTGTCCCGCTACGCCGACTGTCTGATCGTGCGAACCTTCGGCCACCACAAGCTCGAGGAACTGGCCACGGCCGGCTCCATCCCCGTGGTCAACGCCCTGTCCGACGAATACCATCCCTGCCAGATCATGGCGGACCTGCTCACCATGCGCGAGCACTCCGGCGGTTTGCAAGGGCTCACCGTGGCCTTTGTCGGCGACGGCAACAACATCGCCCATTCGCTTATCAACGCCGCCGCCCGCTTCCCCCTCCGCGTGGTCGTGGCCGCGCCCAAGGGCTACGAACCCGATCCCGCCGTGGTTGCACGCGCCCGGGACGAAGGGGCCGACGTGGCCGTGGTCAACGATCCGACCGAAGCGGCCAAGGGCGCGGACTACCTTTATACGGACGTCTGGGCCTCCATGGGCCAGGAATCGGAACAGGCCATCCGGGCCAAGGCCTTCGACGGGTTCCAGATAAACGACGCGCTTCTCGCCCTGGCCAAACCCGATGTCAAGGTGCTCCACTGCCTGCCCGCCCATCGCGGGGAGGAAATCACCGATTCCGTCATGGAAGGACCCCATTCCGTGGTCTGGGACGAAGCCGAAAATCGTCTCCACGTGCAGAAAGCCATTCTCGAATGGATTTTCACCAAGGGGAAATAGCCCCGCAAGAAGGAACGAGCCATGAGCGCCATCAAGAAAGTCGTCCTCGCCTATTCCGGCGGCCTCGACACCTCCGTCATCCTCAAATGGATCAAAAAGACGTATGACTGCGAGGTCATCACCGTCACCTGCGACCTGGGCCAGGAAGAGGAACTCGACGGCCTGGAGGAAAAGGCCCTGCGCACCGGCGCGTCCAAGGCCTATATCGACGACCTGCGCGAAGAATTCGCCAAGGACTTCATTTTCCCCATGCTGCGCGCCGGCGCCATCTACGAAGGCCGCTACCTGCTCGGCACCTCCATCGCCCGGCCGCTTATCGCCAAGCGCCTCGTCGAGGTGGCCCGGGCCGAGGGCGCCCAGGCCGTGGCCCACGGCGCCACGGGCAAGGGCAACGACCAGGTCCGCTTCGAGCTGACCACCGGCGTTTTGGCCCCGGATCTGCGCACCATCGCCCCTTGGCGCGAATGGGATTTCGCCTCGCGCACCGACCTCATCAATTTCGCCAAGCAAAACGGCATCCCCGTCCCCTCGGACAAGAAAGGCTCGGACCACAGCATGGACCGCAACCTGCTGCACTTAAGCTTCGAGGGCGGCGAGCTGGAAGACCCCTGGAACGAACCCGGCCCCGACACCTACCTCCTCACCGTGCCCGTGGAGAAAGCCCCGGATACCCCGGACGTCATCGCCATCGATTTCGAACACGGCGACCCGGTGGCCGTTGACGGCGAAAATCTTTCGCCGGCGTCGCTCATCAAGCTGCTCAACACCCTTGGCGGCAAGCACGGCATCGGCCGCATCGACATGGTCGAAAACCGCTTCGTCGGCATGAAGTCGCGCGGCGTCTACGAGACCCCGGGCGGCACCATCCTGCATATCGCCAAGCGCGACCTCGAAGGTATCTGCCTCGACCGCGAGGTCATGCACCTGCGCGACGGGCTCGTTCCCAAGTACGCCGAGATGGTCTACAATGGCTTCTGGTACGGTCCGGAACGCAAGGCCCTGCAAGCCATGATCGACGAAGCTTCCAGCCGCGTCACCGGCACCGTGCGCGTCAAGCTCTATAAGGGCCAGGCCTATCCGGTGGGCCGCAAGTCGCCCAACAGCCTCTACAACCCCAAGCTCGCCACCTTCGAAAAGGACGAAATCTACAACCAGGCCGATGCTTCCGGCTTCATCAAGCTGGTCGGCTTGCGCCTGCGCGGGCTCGGGAAGTAGGAATTGCCTCCGGCGTCCAGGGGAGGCTCTGCCTCCCCTGGACCCCACTGCCGGGGGGCTTGATGCCCCCCGGTCCCCCCGTTACCGGGTTGGGCTGGTAGGCGGTGGCGGATTTGGTGGCGTCGGGCGGCGGGAGACCAACGTTTGTTGCCGCAATCGGCCCGGCGGCACGAGGGGCTTTCGCCTCTCGACGCCGGACGCGATTGCGGTAACAAGGTGCGCCAGCGGCGAAGCGCCGCCTGTAAAGATGCATTGGACTGCTGACGATAAACCCCTTTGAGAGTTTTTGGGGGAGGGTGGGGGTCCGGGGG
>NZ_JBLODY010000032.1:0-45375 GCF_047785625.1 Solidesulfovibrio sp. C21 | reverse complement strand
TTTTTGAAAAAAGGGTTCCCCTCTCGCGCTCTCCCCTCCCCAAAACTTTTAACGGTGACAGGCTGTTATCGCTAGAAATCTTTGGAAAGGGGGTCCGGGGGGAGAACCTTTCTGCAAGAAAGGTTTCCCCCCGGTTCCGTTTTCAGCCCCTTCTATTGCCCGGGCGTGTACGGCAGGAAGACGAAGGGGGCGGAGGCGACGAACTTGTCCGTCGCGTTCCCGGAATAGAGCTGTCCGTCCGTCAGGGTCAGCTTCCTGACCGCAGCGCCCTTGGTGAAATCCAGATCCGCCAGCTTGACCCAGAAAAGCGAGGGGCTGGTGGCGCTGTCGAAGAAGTAGATCAGGTCCTTCTGGTCGCTGAAGGTGCGCCACCGGGTGGGGGAGATGTTGGGCTGTCCCGGGTCCGAGACCCCAAGCGGCACGGACACGGTGCGCAAGACGCCGACAATCCCGGCCAGGGCCTCCCGGGCGTCGGCGGTCTGGGGCAAAAGTCCCAGGTAATAGGAGGCGCGCACGAACCGGTCCGCCGCCCGCGCCGTGCCCGGCAGAAAGGCCCGGCCGCCCACGGTGTTCCAGTAAGTATTGAGCGCCAGCTGCTGGTCGAAGGTCGGGGAATTGGTCATCACCTGATACTGCCGGCCGTGGTGGATGACGAGCTTGCCGCCCACGTATTCGAGGATGGCCGAATCGCCGCTGGCGTCCGACAGCGACAGATGCAGGGCGGACGCCTTGCCATTGGGCAACGCCGGGGCCACGATGACGAACGGCTCCGGGGCCAGCGCCTTGACCGCCTCGGCCACGGTGGCGAAATTGTCCAGGACGTACTGGGCCCAGGTGCCGATGTTGAGAAGCTTTTTCCCCTTGGCGGGCGTGCCGTACTCGGACTCGGCCAGATAAAGCAGATTGGCCGCGAGCCCCTTTTCGTTCAGGCCGTCGGCCGTGCCGACATCGTAACCCGAAGCCACGACGCTGCCATACTTCGACGTCCAGGTCACGGAGCTCGGCCCGGCCGCGCCGTCCCGGGCCATGCCCCGGGGAAAGACCCAGAGATTGGATTTGATGTCCTCCGACCAGTCCATGGACCGGCCGGTGATGACCATGCCGTCCTTGCCGAGGTACACGGCCCGGGTGCAGGCCCGCGCCCCGGCGGGAACAAGCAGAATCAACGCCGTGACCAGTACGGCCACGGTCAGATGCAACATGGTATTGTCCACCGTGTAACGACCTCCGGTTTGAAATTGAGCCACCCGGCAGCGTCCGATGGCGACGGGCGGATACGAGTTTCCCACCCTACTGCAAGAGACAATCACGGAGCAAGGCTGATCGACATTCGCCGGCCGGCTTGCCTTGATCCCCCCGACGGCCTACAAGGGGAAAATGCAGGTCCATCCCGCCCGCATCCGTTCCCTGGCAAGCCCGCCCGGACGTTCCGGGACCGTTGTCTATTGGATGAGCCGCGATCAGCGCGCCGCCGACAACTGGGCTCTGCTCCACGCCGCGTCCCTGGCCGGGGAGACCGGCGCGCCGCTTGTCGTGGTTTTCGCCCTGGCCCCCGCCTTTCCCGACGCGACCAACCGCCATTATGCCTTTATGCTGGCGGGGCTGGCCGAAACCGAGGCGGCACTGCGCGCCCACGGCATTCCGCTGGTCGTGCCCATGGGCGATCCGGGCCTGACGGTGCCGGCCTTTTTGCACACCGTGGACGCCGGCGTCTGCGTGACGGATTTCGATCCGCTGCGCGTCAAACGCCTCTGGAAGGCGGCCGTGGCCGTGGCCTCTCCGGCCGCCCTCGTCGAGGTCGACGCCCACAACGTGGTGCCCTGTTTCCTCGCCTCGCAAAAACGCGAATACGCCGCCGCCACCCTGCGCCCGAAAATCCACCGCCTGCTGCCCGAATTTTTGGAACCGTTTCCCGCGCTGCCGTCGTTTCCGGCCGGAAACCTGGACGGTTTCGCGCCCGTCGACTGGCGGGCGGCCGCCGCCTTTGTCCAGGGCGTCCCGTCCGTGCCGCCGGTTACGGGCATCGTCCCCGGGAGCGCGGCCGCGACGGGCGGCCTGGACGGTTTCCTCCGCGACCGCCTGGAGGGCTACGCCGCGCGCCGCAACGACCCCAATGCCGGGGGCACCTCCGGCCTCTCGCCGTATTTCCACTTCGGCCAGCTCGCGCCCCAGCGGGCGGCCCTGGCCGCAAGCGCGGCCAGGACGCGCGCCAAGGAAGACGCGGACGCGTTTTTGGAGGAGCTTGTCGTGCGCCGGGAACTGGCCGACAACTTCTGCCTCTACGAACCCGAGTACGACCGCTTCGAGGCCCTGCCCGAGTGGGCCCGAAAGACCCTGGCCGCCCATAGCGCCGATCCCCGGCCGTACCTCTACGACCGTGAGACCTTTGCCGCCGCCGCCACGCACAGCGCGCTTTGGAACGCGGCCCAGCGGCAGCTCGTGCGCGAGGGCCGCATCCACGGCTACCTGCGCATGTACTGGGCCAAAAAAATCCTGGAATGGTCGGGCACGCCCCGGGAGGCCCTGGAAACGGCCCTTTCCCTCAACGACCGCTTCGCCCTGGACGGACGCGACCCCAATGGCGTGGTCGGGGTGCTCTGGTCCGTCGGCGGCCTGCACGACCGGCCCTGGGCGAACCGCCCCGTCTATGGCCAGGTGCGGTACATGAACGAACGCGGCTGCCGTCGCAAATTCGACGTGGACGCCTACGTCGCCCGCTATCCGGAGAACACAGCATGACCGCCAAAACGGCTGGCAAGCTTTTCCTGGTCATCCTGGTCGGAGCCGCCATCGCCGTCTTCTTCGGCCTGGGGCTTGAGCAATATCTGACCCTCGACAACCTCAAAGCCTCACGGGAAACGCTGGGCACGGCCTACGCCGCCGCCCCGGCCCGCTTTCTGGCCGCCTATTTCGGGCTCTACGTCCTGGTCGCGGCCCTAAGCCTTCCCGGGGCCACGGTGCTGACCCTGGCCGGCGGGGCGTTGTTCGGCTTCTGGATCACCCTGCTCGTGGTTTCCTTTGCCAGCACCATCGGGGCGACCATCGCCTGCGCCCTGGCCCGCTTTCTTTTCCGCGACGCCATAACGCGCCGCATCGGCGGCCGCGTTGCCGCCGTCGACGCCGGCATCGCCAGGGAAGGCGCGTTTTACCTGTTCACCTTGCGCCTGATTCCCCTGTTCCCCTTTTTCGTCATCAACGCGGCCATGGGGCTCACCGCCCTGTCGCTGCGCACCTTCTACGTCGTGTCCCAGCTCGGCATGCTTCCGGGCACGGCGGTCTACGTCAACGCCGGCACCCAGCTCGGCAAGCTCACGTCGCTTTCCGGCATTCTCTCGCCGACGCTCCTGGTTTCCTTTGCCCTGCTCGGCATCTTTCCCCTGGCGGCCAAAAAGGCCGTCGCCTTCGCCCGCGCCCGACGAGCGCAAACGGCCCGCAAGGGCGCAACCACTCCCGGAGAAACACCATGAAAATCGGCATGATCGGCCTTGGACGCATGGGGCTCAACATGGCCAGACGACTGGTTCGCGGCGGCATCGAAATCGTCGCCTACAATCGCACCGTCAAAAAGGCCGAGGATTTCGCAGCCGAGGAAGGCAGGAACGCCGCGGCGGCCCGGACCATGGCCGAACTGGTCAAAATGCTCCCCGCCCCGCGTGTGATCTGGCTCATGCTCCCGGCCGGCGGCCCCACCGACGAGCACGTGGACGAACTGCTGCCGCTGCTCTCCCCGGGCGACACCATCGTCGACGGCGGCAACACCATGTACCGCGACGACCTGCGTCGGCACAAAGCCGCCGGAGACAAGGGCATCCGCTACTGCGACGCCGGCGTCAGCGGCGGCATCTGGGGTCTGGCCGAGGGCTACTGCATCATGATCGGCGGCGAACCCGAGGTGGTCGGCCCCATAAAGCCCGCCCTGGACGTGCTGACCGGTCCCGGCGGCAACCTGCACACCGGCCCCATCGGCTCCGGCCACTTCGTCAAGATGGTCCACAACGGCATCGAGTACGGCATGATGCAGGCCTATGCCGAGGGCTTCGAGATCCTGGCCGCCTCGCAGTTCGGCGAGGACCTGGATTTCCCGGCCATCTGCGACCTGTGGAACCACGGCTCGGTGGTGCGTTCGTGGCTTCTGGAGCTGGCCCAGCGCGCCTTTACCGAAGATCGCCGGCTGGAATCCCTCAAGCCCTACGTGGACGACTCGGGCGAGGGTCGCTGGACGGTCAATGCCGCCGTGGAAACGGCCGTGTCCGCCCCGGTCATCACCATGGCGCTTTTCGAGCGGTTCCGCTCGCGCCAGGATAACTCCTTCCAGGACCGGGTCCTGGCGGCGCTGCGCAACCAGTTCGGCGGCCATGCCGTCAAAAAGCGGGAGGAGTAATACATGGCCGACGCTCCCACGCCGGGCGTGGCCGAGGTCGTCCTCGGCCGGCCCAAAAATCCCTTTCCCGAGGCGGCCTGCCGCTTCGACGCGGTGGAAGAACCGGTCACCATCATCATTTTCGGCGTCACCGGCGATCTGGCCGGCCGCATGCTCATGCCGGCCCTGGCCGCCCTCTACGAGGGCGGCAATCTCTCGGAAAACTTCGCCGTGGTCGGGGCCAGCCGCACCGACCTAAACGACGATTCCTTCCGCGAGCGCATGCGCCAGTCCATCGAAACCCACGGCTCCCTCCCCCCCGGCCAATGGGAAAAACTGGCCCCGCGCCTGACCTACCGGCAGGTGCACTACGACGACCCGGCCTCGTTTGCCATGCTGGCCGAGTACCTCGACGGGATGTGCGAAGCCTCGGGCCTTGGCGGCAACCGCGTCTTCTACCTGGCCGTGCCGCCCACAGCCTACGAGGACATCGCCGTCAACCTGGCCAAGGCCGGGCTGGCCGAGGAAACCAAGGGCTATTCCCGGCTGGTCATCGAAAAGCCTTTCGGCCACGATCTGGCCACGGCCCGGGTGTTGGAACAGGCGCTGCACACCCGGTTCTCCGAACACCAGATTTTCCGCATCGACCATTATCTGGCCAAGGAAACGGTGCAGAACATCCTGATGCTGCGCTTTGCCAACGCCATTTTCGAACCGGTCTGGAACCGGCGCTACGTCGATTACGTCAGCATCATGGCCGCCGAGTCCATCGGCGTCGAACACCGCGCGTCGTACTACGACCATTTCGGCGTGCTGCGCGACATGTTCCAGAACCACATGATGCAGCTGCTCTCGCTTTGCGCCATCGAGCCGCCGTCGCTTTTCGAGGCGGAACTCGTACGCGACGAAAAGACCAAGGTCTTCCGGGCGTTGCGCCCCTTCAACGAACACGACCTGCGCGAAAACCTCGTCCTCGGCCAGTACGCCTCGGGCGTGGCCGGCGGCGAACGCGCTCCGGCCTACCTCGACGAGGAAGGCGTGCCCGGGGATTCGTCCACGCCCACGTTCGCCGCCATGAAGGTCTACGTGGACAACTGGCGCTGGCAGGGCGTGCCGTTCTACATGGTTTCGGGCAAGCGGCTCGCCGCCAAACGCACGGAAATCGCGGTCCAGTTCAAGCCCGTGCCCTATTCCATGTTCCGGGAAATCTTCGGCGACCACATCAAGGCCAACCGGCTGACCCTGCGCATCCAGCCCGACGAGCAGGTGAGCCTGACCTTCCAGGCCAAGGCCCCCGGCCCCATGTGCCTGCGCTCGGTGACCATGAACTTCAACTATTACCAGGGCTACGAAGGCCCGTCCCTGTCCGCCTACGCCAAGGTGCTGCTCGACTGCATGCTCGGCGACCAGACGCTTTTCTGGCGACAGGACGGGGTGGAACTGTGCTGGAAATTCCTGGCCCCCATGCTCGGCGAGACCGACCCCGACCGACTTTTTCTCTACAAAGCCGGCTCCTGGGGACCGCAGGAGGCCGGAAAGTTCCTCAAGGTCCACGGGTTGGCGGCATCATGACCGCCCGGATGGAAACCTTCCCGAACCCGGCCGCCATGACCGAAGCGGCCCTGGCCTATCTGACGAACGCGGCGCGGGAATCGGCGGCCGCCCGGGGCCGGTTCGTCCTGGCCCTGTCCGGCGGCTCGACCCCGCTGCCGCTCTATGAGGCCATGGCCCGGCAGGGCGTTGGCGCACCATGGAAGGACACGCTTTTTTTCTTCGGCGACGAGCGCCTCGTGCCCGTGGGTGATCCGCGCAGCAACTTCGGGGCAATCTCGCCCATCCTCTTCACCCCCGCCCCCCTTCCGGTCGACAACATCCGGCCCATGCCCGTGGAAATCACGCCGTCCGCCGTCGCGGCCGCGGCCTATGAGGAGGAAATCCGCCAGGCGCTTGGAACCGACCCCGAAACGATCCCGCGCTTCGACCTGATCCTGCTCGGCATGGGCCCGGACGGACACACGGCCTCCATCTTCCCGGGCGGCCCTGTGGTCGCGGTCCGCGACAAACTGGTCGCCGACGCGCCCCCCCCGACCACGGCAACGCCCCGGGTGCCCCGGCTGACCTTCACCCTGCCCCTTATAAACGCCGCCAGACGCGTGCTCTTTCTGATCACGGCCAAGGGCAAGGAACAGGCGCTTACGCAAGCCCTGGCCGACACGCCTGACCCGGCCGTGCCGGCGTCCCTCGTGCGCCCGCAGAATGGAGAACTGGTCTGGATGATCGACGAAGCAGGGAAGTAAGAGAGGAAGTAGGAGAGGAGAACAAAGCGTGCGAGAGGGGAAACCCTTTTGTAAAGGGTTCTCCCCTCTCGCGCTCTCCCCTTCCTAAACTTTACAACTTGTCGGTCGGTATCGCCTGACACACCCCGTTAAAGTCTTTTGAAGAGGGGCCCGGGGGGAAACTTTTCTACAGAAAAGTTTCCCCCCGGTCGCTTTTTCAAAATGATTCTATTTGGAATAGATGGTGGAGTAGTTGCCGAGCATGCTCATGTAGAAGTCCGAGGAGTCGTCGCTGCTGGTCAGCTGGTTCAGGTAGGCGGCGTAGCCGTTGGTGCGCAGCATCGAATTGGCCTGGCTCGCGGACATGGAGTTGAGCGTGGTGGTGTTGGAGGCCAGGGTGCCGAAAGCCTCGGTCAGCACGTCCGTATCGGCAAAAAGCTTCTCGATGGCTTCCTTGTCCGGGTGGTCGTTGGTGACGACCACCTTGCCGTCGGCGTCTTGGGACAGGGTGATCGTCTGGCTGGTATCCACGCCCAGGTCCGAAAACTTGGCGGCCAGGGTGTTGGTGAGCTGCTGCTGGAGCGCCTTATTCTGCGACTTGAGCTTGAGGATGGGGCTCATATACTCGGAATTGTTTCCGGAAAGCGCCTTGGCCACGGCCGACCAGGTGGCGGTGTCGGTATCCGACGCGCCGCTGTCGCAGGTCGTGGTGGTGGAGGAGGCGGAACCGGAAGCGACCGCCGCGCCGCTTCCCTTGCTCGAATTGATCTGTAACAGATTGCTGAGGCTGTCGTAGCTGGTGCTGATGTCCATGGCGCCCTCCTTGGCCGCCCTGGAGTATGCAAAAGGGGTGCCTGGAAAATATTGCCGTCCCACCGCCAAACAAAAAGCCGGGAAGGAACCCCCTCCCGGCTTGCATAACGTCACGTTGGCGGCGTCGGACTACTTTTTCTCCGTCACCCGGCTTTGCTCGCCCACGATCTTGTAGGTGTCGCCGGACGGATGCAGCAGGAAGGTGAAGACCGCCTTGCCCTGCACGCCCTTGTCGCCCTTTTTGACCGCAAATGCCGAAGGCACGATCACACGCAGGTCGCCGTTTTTGAGCTTCTGCACGGACGCCGTGCCCGGCTCATAGTGCCGCTCGGGCCAGCGGGCGAAGTATCCCGCCTTGTCCTGGCGCACGACATCCTTTCCGCTCTTGCCCTTTTTATAATAGTCCACTTTGTCGGCGTAATAGTCGAGCAGGCCGTTGATGTCGCCCGAGGCGCTCTTGGTGAAGTAGCCGGTCACGATGTCGGCCACGGCCGGCGGCACGGACTGGGCCGCGGCCTGCCCGCCGTTGCCGGAAGGAATGGTCAGGGTGGCCCCGGCTTCCAGATGGTCGGCGTTCTTCATGTCGTTGGCCTCCATGAGCGCCTTGACCGACACGTCGAACTTCTTGGCGATACGTGTGAGCGTGTCGCCGCGCCCCACGGTATAGGTCATGCCGGGGGTCGACGGCACCTCCACGGACACGCTCCCGGCGGCCGGGGCGGCAGGTTGTTTCGCCGGGGCCGGAGCCGGGGCGGGCGCGGCCGGGGCGGCGGCTTCGGACTTTTGCGGCTCGGCCGGCTTGGCCGGTTCCGGAGCAGTAGCCGCAGGCGCGGCCGGGGCCGCCGGGGTGGGCGTCGCCTCGGCCTTCTGCGGCTCGGCCGGCTTGGCCGCGTCAGCCGGTTTGGCCGCGTCAGCCGGCTTCTGCTCTCCGGCGGGCTTTGGCTGTTCGGCCGGTTTGGCCGGCGCGGGGGCGGCGTCGAGCTTCTTGCCGGCAGCCCGGGCCTCGCGCAGCCGCTGGTATTCCTTTTCATCCAGGGTGCCGTTGCGGTCGGCGTCGGCAGCCAGAAATTCCTCGACGGTCATGTCCGGGAACGCCACGATGAGTTCCTCGAAAATGATCTTGCCGTCCTTGTTGTAATCGACCTTGGAAAACGCCTGCGGGTCTTCCTTGCTGCACCCGCTGGCGATGAGTCCCAGAAGGATCGCCACAGTAAGCGCGCGACCGTATCTCATGACACCTCCTTTTTGCCGGCGCCAGGCGCCGTCTTGACCACGACAAGGGTCACGTCGTCATGACGCGGCATCCCCGCGAGAAACGCGTCCAGATCCGCAAGCACCGCATCGACCACCGACCGGGCATCCCCGGACGCGCCGCGCGCGATCGCCTGACGCAGCCTCGCCTTGCCATACATCTCGCCCGAAGCGGCCCTGGCCTCCCAGATGCCGTCGGTGCCAAGAACCAGCACGGCCCCCTCGGGCAGGGGCCGCAGCACATTTTCCTCATATGTCCAGCCGGCGTCGATGCCGAGCGGAATCCCACGACCGCCGACCTCGGTAAAGGTGTCCCCGGCCGGATCGTAGAGCAAGGCCGGATCGTGCCCGGCCCGCACCGAGCGCATGACGCCCGCCGCCGGATCGATCTCCAGCAGGAAAAACGTCATGAAGCGACCGGAATCGCCCATGTCGCAGGTCAAAAGCCGGTTGACGTCGCCGACGATGGCGGCCGGGCCGCCCGGAGCGAGCAGCCGGGCGCGCAAGAAGGCCCGCACCGAGGTCATGAGCAGCGCCGCCTGGATGCCGTGCCCGGTCACGTCGCCAACAGCCACGAAAAAACGCTCCGGCCCGCCGGCTGCCGCCGGTCGCCGCATGAAATCATAGTAATCGCCGCTGGTGGCGTCGCAGGACAGGCTCGCGCCGGCCAGGTCGAACCCCGGCACCAACGGCACCCCCTGGGGCAGCAGGCTTTGCTGCACGCCCGCGGCCACCTCCATGTCGAACTCCATGCGCTGCTTGGCCAGCGCCTCGCCATGCAGCCGGGCATTGACGATGGCCACCGCCGCCTGGGCCGCCAACAGCGAAAACGTCTCCACCTCGTCACGGGTGAAAACCCCGCCCCCGGCCCTGTTGATGCACTGGGCCACGCCGATGACCCGCCCCCGGTACAAAAGGGGCACACAAGCCATGGACCGCGTCCGGTAGCCCGTCAGGCGATCGACATCGGGATTGAAGCGGGGATCGTCATAGGCGTCGACAAGAAGCACCGACTCGGCCCGCGCCGCCACCCAGCCGGCCACGCCCTCGCCCGGGGCCAGGCGAAAGCCCCCGCGCAGGTCCTGGCAGGCCGGCCCCTGGGCCACGGTGAAGATGAGATCGCCCTGGCCGGGCCCGGGCGTCTCGTCCACCAGCAGCAGGCTGGCCGCCTCGGCCGAAAGCGCCTGCCGCGAGGTGGTCATGATGCGTTCCAACACCTCGGAAAGATCCAGCGATTCCGTGACCAGGCGCGACAAAGCGAAACACCGCGTCAACGCGGCCACACGGTCGGAGAGCCGGCCGGCATTCTCGCCCGCCGCTTCGGTCATGCTGTATTCCTCGGCTGCATGGCTCCCCTTCTACATGAAAAGCAAGGCCGGGGCAAAGTGGGGAAAACGAAAATTCAGCCGCGCGCGACCGAATTTCCGCCTCAGTCAAGCAGGGCGATGGCCGTGGTCTTCTCGTCGCGGAACCGGGACTGGACCGCCTCGCGCACCCGCTTGTTGTGGCGGAAAAACTTCTGGCCCCGAATCCGGTAGACCTCTTCGATTACAGCTTTGTCAAAATCCTGACGACCGGCCGTTCCCTCGGCCTTGTCGATGGCCTGGGAAAAAATCCGCTCCGCCCCGCCCGGCCCATGCTGCACCGCCGTGCTCCACAGTACCTCGCGCAAGGCATAGGACCGCTTGGTCACATCCACGCCCGTGGTCAGCACAATGCTCTTGGCGGCCGGGGCATAACTGCTCGAACGGATGAACTCGTGCTGCATGGCCTCGAATCGTTTGGGATCGGAAGCCGCGATCTGCTTCCAGACGGTCGGCATGCGCCCGGTCCTCCCCCCGGTGTCGGCCGAGCCGGCGGCCTTGAGGCGCGTCGCCAGATCCGGCGCCTTGTCCTCCAGAAATTTAATGAAAGAACCCATGGTTCCGGTCTTGGAGGCAATCTGATACTGGCCGTAGGACGTGCCGCCGCGACGGTCGTAGCCGATGCAGTCGATCTCGCAGTTGGACTCGTACTGGGCGCTTAAACGGCCGGCCTTGAATTGGAGCGTCGAGGGCAGCACCTTGCGCGTGGCCTTGGCCACATCCTTGGCCGCCTCCACCCGGGACGTTTCGGCCAAAATGTTCTCCGCCCCGGCCGCGGCCAAGAGCAGTTCCTCCTCGCGCGGCGTGAACCCGCCGCCCTCGGATGTCGCCACAGTCCGGCCCAGATGGCCGAGATCGTCGGGATGCCGCGAGTTGGGATTGACCGCCATGCGCACCGAGGATTTGTCAACGACCCGACGCACGCTGGAACCGCCCTTGGGCGCGGCCGGCGGCGCGGCGGACTTGGTCTCGGCAGCCGCCTGCTGCATGGCCAGCCGAGACAGCGTGGCCAGGGCGCTGCCCTGAAACTTGTCCAGGCCGCCCTCCCCTCCCGTCAATCCCTTGGCGCCGCTATCATAGCCCAGCATGGCCAACGCCGCGTCCTCATCGGAAGATCCCTTGCCGGTAAGCATCTCCATGCCCGTAATCATGTTCTCCCGGGAAATCACAGGCTTGTCCGATTTACCAACCTCACCGTTGATCCCGTAGCCGCTTTGCAGCATGGTCTCGAACACGCGGGGATCCTTGCCGATCTTGGCCGTCCCCGGCACCCGGGATGCCGCATTCTTGAAGATGTCCCCTGCGGCGGAATTTGTGGTTTCTATGGCCATGCGGATATCCCGTTTTTCGCAATTCAGTGAAACGTGAACCAGCGGCTGCAAACCCCGTGCCTCCCCCGCAGCCCCTCCGGAGCCCACCATGCAACACAGCCATCGCTTTTTCCAAAATACCGCCTGTCAGTACTTCCCCTGCCACCCGGGAGCCGATCCCGAAACCTTCAACTGCCTGCTGTGCTTCTGTCCGCTCTACTTCCTTAAAAACTGCGGCGGCGACTGCGAAATGCGCCAGGGCGTCAAGGACTGCACCCCCTGCCTGCGGCCCCACCGCCCCGAAGGCTACGACGAGATTCTGGACAGGCTGCGCCAGGAAGCCGCCGCCCGGCGTCAGGCCTGGCAGGCGGAGCAAAAGGAGGAGGAGGAGAAGGCGCGGGCGGACGAATGAATGAACTGGGGCGCTGCCCCAGACCCCGCCGGGGGACTTGATGTCCCCCGGACCCCCTTTTACCGGGTTGGGATGGCGGGTGGAAGGAAGGTTGGAGGGAGGTATCGTTCGGCGTCGGACGCCGAACGTTTGTCGCCGCAATCGGCCCGGCGGCACGAGGCGCTTCGCGCCTCGACGCCGGACACAATTGCGGCGACAACCACGCCAGCGGCGAAGCGCCGCATTTTAAGAAAAGACAAGTGCTCTAAATGTCGCCCCAAAGGGGCGACTGGCGTGGTGGAGGCGGAATTTGCTTGGGACGAGCCTGCCGCGAAGCGGCGGCACCGGCCCGACAAATTCCGCCTCCATCTTCTCCACACTCCGCCTTACCGCCGGCCATCCCCTCCCCCGCCCAGTCAAAGCACACCGGACGGGGGGTCCGGGGGGCCCATGGCCTCCCGGCGGGGCCCGGGGCAGCGCCCCGGTTCCTCCCCAGCCTCCTGCGCCAACTATCGTCGCAGCAGCAGCGCGCCGGCGATGGCGGTGAGCGGCGCGGCGGTGACGAGGCCGAAGCTGCCGACGAGGGTGTTGGCGATTTCGGCGGCGACGTGGGGCATGGTGGCGACATTTACGAGCGGCACGCCCTGGGCCATGAAGACCATGAGGAGCGCGAGGCTGCCGCCGCAGTAGGCCAGGAGCAGGGTGGTGGCCATGGTGCCGACCACGACGCGGCCGACGCGAAATCCCGACAGGCACAGGCGGCCGGGGCCGATGCCCGGGTTATGGGCGACGACTTCGGCCTGGCTGGCGGCCACGTCCATGGCCACGTCCATGATGGCGCCGCTGGCCCCGAGGCAGATGGTGGCCAGGAACATGCGGCCGAGATTCAGGTGCGCGTAGCCGGTGTAAAGAAGCGTTTCGGCGTAGGGTTTGACCGCGCCGGGCAGGGCGAAGCCGGGGGCGGTGGCCAGGGCGAGCAGGCAGGTGACGGCCACGCCGGCCAGGGCGCCGAGGTAGGCGGCGAGCGAGCGCCGGCCGACGCCGCCGACGAGGAAGATGATGGCGGCCATGAGCACGGCCAGCACGCAAAGGGTCACGAGCATCGGGTCATAGCCTTTGAGAAAAAGCGGCACCAGGATCTTCCACAGGAGCAGCGCCGCGAAGAGGAAGGAAAGCACGGCCTTGATGCCTGTCCAGCCGGCGTAAAGGGCCAGGAACAGGGCAAAAATGCCGAGCAGCAGCCCTTGCAGCCCGAGCCGCCAGTGATCCTTGGCCACGGCCGAGACGATCTTGCCGTCACGCAGTGACAGCACGAGCAGGGCCGTTTCTCCCGGGGCGAAAATCTTGTCGAGTTCGAGCTTGCCGAGCAGGATGTTGTCGGCGGTAATGTGTTGCCCGGCAAAGGGGCCGGACAGCGGCACGGCGGTGACGCGCTGTTCGCCTTCGCGCACGATGCCGTATTGGTGCACGTGGGCGTTGTCCACGTCGAGGATGCGGGCCTTGACCTGCACGGCGTCGGTGGGGAGCCTGTTTTCGAAGCCGGTGGGCCAATAGAGCAGGGCCACGGTCAGGGCGGCGAAAAGCGCAACCAGCAGCGCATCGCGCCGGTCGATCCGGGCGAGCAAGCGCCGGAGGAGATTCCCGGAAGCAGCCGGCGAGGCCGTTTCCTTTGGCGCTTCCGGCCGGGGGGACTGATGTTCCATGGTGAGCGATTCCTTGAAAAAAGAACCGTGAGGCGACCCGAAGGCCACCCCACGGTTGCGATGGGACGGGGTATGGCGACGGGCTAGTTGCTGGCCACGGCCTTCTGGCCCATGGCGGCCATGATCTTTTTGGCCACGTCGGTGTTGTCGTAGTAGCCGGAGAAGGCCTGGGAACCGGGGCCCATGGCCGAGGTCACGACGGGCACGCCGGTGTGGGAGTAGCTGGTCCAGCCGATACCGGCCTTGTTGTCCAGGATGTGGGTGAGGGTCACGGCCAGGGGCTCGTAACCGCCGTAGGCCCGGTAATCCATCTCGTCCTCGGACTTTTCCTTTTCGCCCTTCATGCTGCGGGTAAAGGCGGCCTTGACGGCGTCGAGCTCGTAGTCGCGCAGGTACAGGCCATGCGGGTCGGCCGGAGAGGTATGGCTCGAGGAGTACTTGACGGGATTTTTCTTCATGGTGTCCAGCTCTTCGGCGGTGGGCACGATAAGCCCGAAGCTCTCCTTGATCAGGGGCACCACGTCCTCGAACCTGGCATCCGCAACGTTGTGGGCCTTCTTGTACTCGGTGAGCTTCTTGGAGAAGTCCTCGAAGGAGACCTTCTGGTCTTTGAGGTACTGGTAGTAGTTGCCGTAGCGGGTGCCGGCGAAACCGAGGGTCAGGCCGCCGCACTCATGGTCGCCGGTGACGACGATGAGGGTCTCGTTCGGGTGCTGCTGGGCGAACTTGACGGCCTCGGACACGGCGGCGTCGAAGGCCAGGGTGTCCTCGATGGAGGCCAGGGCGTCGTTGGCGTGGCAGGCCCAGTCGATCTTGCCGCCCTCGACCATCATGAAAAAGCCCTTGGGGTTATCGAGCTGGCTGATGCCCTTGGCGGTGAATTCGGCCAGGGACAGGCCCTTCTTGTCGCCGTCCAGGGCGTAGGGCAACGCCTTGTCCCGGTCGAGTTCGGCGTTGATGGCCACGAGCTTGGCGCCGGGCCTGACGTCCATGATGTCCTTACGATCGATGGCCACGGTGTAGCCGGCCTTTTTCATGACTTCCAGGGCGTCGGGCTTGTCGCCTTCCTTTTTGGACTTCTTGCCGGCGGGGTCCTTGAAGCCGCCGCCGCCGAAGTAGTCGAAGCCGCTTTTGGCCACGTCCAGGGCGATCTCGTAGTAATTGTTGCGGCTGGGCTGGTGGGAGTAGAAGCAGGCCGGGGTGGCGTGGTCCAGGGAGACGCTGGAGACGACGCCGACCCTCATGCCCTTGTCCCGGGCCATTTCGGCCATGGTGGCCACGGGCTTTTTGTCCTTGTCGACGCTGATGGCCCCGTTGGTGGTCTTGAAGCCGGTGGCCAGCGCCGTGCCGGCCGCGCCGGAGTCGGTGATGATGGAATTGAGCGAATAGGTGCTGGTCAGGCCCTGGACCGGCATCTTGTCCATGGCCAGCTTGACGACGCCGGGCTTGCCGTCGCCGTCCTTGGCGGCCAGGTAGTACTCGGCGGCGCTGCGCTGGGGCATGGCCATGCCGTCGCCGATGAAATAGAAGACATACTTCGGCGCGGCGCCGGAATCGGCCCGGGCCGCGACAGCGGACAGGAAAAGCAGGGCCAGGAAGATCCAGGCCACGCGATTGATGGAAGCCGCCGCGAACGGCGGCAGGACATAGCGGCGCATCTCGGTTACCCTCCGTTAAGTAATGACCAGTGCGGCATACCCTGGGCTTTGTGACGGCCGCGTGCCGGCCCGGTTGCAATTGCGGCAGGGAACGGGTTTGCGCGCGAGGGGCAACAAACCGGAATCGTTGACCGAAAAAAACGTTGCACTAGAGACTGTAGGGGAAAAACAAAAGGAACGGCATCATGGAGTACGCGCGACTGGGTGAGCATACGCGTTGCGTGCGGGCCGGCGAACGCCTGGACAGGACCGTCGGCGGGCTGCGAGGACGCGGCGGACATCATCGCCGACCTGGGACAGGCCCTGGACGCGGCCGGCATTGCCTGATCCCGGCGGCGCGCTGGAGGAAGGCAGGCGCGACAAGGCGGCAAGCGCTACCGGGAGGCGACTTTTTTCGAAGAACGCAGACGTCTGTTTTACGGCTCGAAGACGCGCGCAACTAGTCCAGGAGGTGCCGTCGCAACAGTTCGCGTTCCTTGTAGCGATCGAAATCGAAAAAGGCGGAGGAACGGTTGCGCTTGATCCTGAAGCGGATGAAGGAGCACAAAAGCGCCACATCCACCACCAGGATGACCGCGATGATCCACTTCACCGTTGGCGTAAACATCGTCTCCTCCCCCATCCGGAAATGAACGGCTTCCCGTGGCGGCTCCCTGTCGCCCCGTACCTTCTCCAGCAAAAATCTCTTCCAGAAAATTCCTCGATAATATCTGAAATGTTGCATGCATAAATAGTCAGGCAGCCAACTTTGACTATGCAAAATCGCCATTATGCGCCATGCAACCGACAAGCATTACTGCAACCATGGTATATTTTTCATTTAACGCAAAACAAATCGACTACTTTGTCCAAAATATTTCAATAATTTCAAGGCATATTTTTTAGCGCCATAATTTATCGTAAAAAACAAGCCCCCCCCTCATGTCTGCAACAGTCCCGGAGGCGGGAACGCCATGTGTACTTCTTATGCGCTGCGGACGGCTCCATAACAAGAGCCTTTTCCTGGGTTTTTGGACACAGAAAGCACCAGAAAACCGAAGCCTCCGGGGCTTGCCCGGAATCATACATACATCCAACTGAAAATATAAAGGAATCCTGGCTGGACAGGACATTGTGATTCTGTCAGAAAAATAAAAAATACCAGACAACCGGATGCCGCTGTCATGGGCAATGCCATCACGACAGGCCGACCGGCCAAAGCGCGCAATCGTGCCGCCGGGGAGCACCTGCGCCTCGCCTTGCGGATACTGGGCAAGACCTGGCGTAAAAACACCAAGGACCCCGACCACGTCCTCAACTGGAAGGCGTGGACCACGCTTGGCCTGCCTCGAAGCGCCACCACCATTGACGCCGACATCCGACAGGGTGTTCCGCTGGAACGCCTGGCTGCCTATGCCCAGTGCCTCGGGCTGCCCCAACGGCATTTCGGGTCGCCGCAGACTGACATCCGCGCCCTGCTGGCGCTGTCCGGGCAGGCCCGGTCCGCCTGGGACCATGCCCCGACTCCGGATTTCGGGGCCGTGTTCAAGGACGAGTACCGCGCCTACAACGCGCCGCATTCCATCGGCAGGCTTTTCGCGCTTATCGGCGGCGTCTACCGCGTCCACTACGGCCTGTCCCATTCCAGGCACATCCACCACTGCGCCTTCTGGCTCCACACCCAGGAGGAGCACCGCATCCTGGGCCGGGGATTTTTCGTCATCTTCGGTCTGGAGAACCCATTCACCAGCATCACCTACCGCTGGCACAACAACCTCCACACCCACTACCTCTGCGACAACCACAAGGAATTCGGCCACATCATCCTGCCCGACCCCCTGCGCCACAACCTGATCGCCCGGCGCGCCCCCTTCTGGCTTTCGGGCAGCGGCGTGACCGACAGCGGTCTGGCCGACAACGCGCCAACGACTGTCGTCCTGCGCATGGAAAAACGTCCCACTTCGGACCAGGCCGCCTGCGAGGACTTATGGGAAAGGGAATGCGCCGCCGTGCGCAAGCGCCCCTTCACAAGCCGGGACGAGCCCGATTTCGCCGCCCTTCACGACGCACTGGCGCCCCAGACCGCCGATTGACGACGCCCCGGGCCGTGCGGCGACCGTTTTTTTCCGACGCGGCCTTCGACGTGCACAGCCAGGTCGGGCAGGTGGGAACGCCCTTTTTCTACATCCTGAAAAAGAAGCCCCGCAGCGGTTACGTCGTGCTCCAGGCAAGCCTTGGCGCATTCGGCGCCCCGGCCGACTACCTCGCGGCGCTCACCCGGGCGGCCGGCCTGTAAGCCATAACGCTTCGTAAGGAAAACCCCTCCATGCGCATCGCATCGCTGCCGTTTGTCCTGGCCCTCCTGCTCGCCGCGCTTCCCGCCATGGCCGCAACTGACAGCGCGGGCGTGCCGGCCAACCACATCTACCCGGTGGGGCATCTCGCCCCCACGGACAGCCGACTCGCCGTGGCCGTGGGCCAGCCCATGCCCGACTTCGACCTGCCGGGCATAGACGGTTTGCGGGTGCGACTTTCGGACTACAAGGGCAGGAAAAACCTGGTCATTTCCTTTGTCCCCGCCGCCTGGACGCCGGTATGCTCGGGCCAGTGGCCGGGCTACAACATCGCCAAGGAGGCCTTCGAGGCCAATGACACGGCCCTTGTGGGCATAAGCGTCGACAACATCCCCACCCTTTTCGCCTGGACCCGCGAGATGGGCGGCTTGTGGTTCCCCGTGGCCTCGGACTTCTGGCCCCATGGCGGCCTGGCGGAAAAACTTGGCATCCTGCGCTCCGACGGCGTGGCCGAACGGGCTCTTTTTCTGGTGGACAAAAACGGCATCATCCGCTTCATTGATGTCCACGATATCAATACCCGTCCCGACCTCGGCGTGCTGCTTAGCGCCATGAAGCGCCTGCAGGCGGGCAACTGACCGCACAACAGGCCACGCCCGAAGCCGTGCCGGAAAGGAGCAAGGTCATGGCGGAAGCCTCGCTGCCCAGGCATTACCAGATGCTTGCGCGCAACTATCCCGCATTCATGTCGGCCCTTGACGGCCTGTCCAAGGCGGCGCGCCAGTGCGGCCCCCTGGACGAAAAAACCATCCAGCTCGTGCAGATGGCCGCCGCCGCCGCCCGAGGGGCGGAAACGTCCGTGTCCAGCCACGCCCGCCGCGCCCGCCGGGCTGGGGCCCAAAACGAGGAAATCTGCCAGGCCCTGCTTGTCCTGGCCCCGACCATCGGCTTTCCCGCCACGGCCGCCGCGATCAAGTGGGCGGAAAAATACCTGGACGAATGACAAACCACAGTGTGGAGGTTCCATGAAATCGCTTAAAGGTTCCAAAACCGAAAAAAACATCCTGACCGCCTTCTCCGGCGAGTCCCAGGCCAGAAATCGCTACACCTACTTTGCCTCGAAGGCGAAAAAGGAAGGCTACGAGCAGATCGCCGCCATCTTCACCGAAACCGCCGACCAGGAGAAGGAACACGCCAAGCGCCTGTTCAAGTACCTGGAGGGCGGCGAGGTCGAGATCACGGGCGTCTTCCCGGCCGGGGTCATCGGCGACACCATGGCCAACCTGCGCGAGGCCGAGGGCGGGGAGTCCTACGAGGAAAACGAGATGTACCCCTCCTTCGCCGCCGTCGCCCGCGAGGAAGGCTACACCGAAGTGGCCGTCACCTTCGACAACATCGCCAAGGCCGAGGGCTTCCACAAACGCCGCTACGGCGCGCTCGCCGACAACATCGAAGCCGGCAGGGTATTTACGCGCGAAGGCAAGGTCGTGTGGCGCTGCCGCAACTGCGGCTTTCCCATCGAGTCCGACCACGCTCCGGACAAGTGCCCGGCCTGCGAACACCCGCAGGCCTACTTCGAGATCGCTCCCGAGAACTGGTAAAATAAAACGCCGGGGGGCATTGGCCCCCCGGCGATCCTGTCTCGTTTCCCTACGCCCGGGACTTATCTGACCGGGTAGCTTCCCTCGCAGCCTTCCCCTTCGGGCACGCCGTCGCGCCAGGGCGCAAGTTCGGCCGTGCGCTTGCGGGTCAGTTCGGCCAGCGCATTGCAATAACAAAGATTATACATCGAACCGTAGGCCATGGCCTTGTCCTCGGCCGGATAGCGGGCGGCGAGTTCGGCATCCCGAAACGTTATCCAAGACCGCTGGGCGATCTTCAATTTTCTGATAAAGACCGGATCGTCCTTGTTCTTTTGCAGGATGGCGGCGTAGGCGGCATTGAGCGCGGCATCGGCTTTTTTGGCCGCGTCGCAGTCGGTGGCATTCATCTCCATCTGGGTCTGGGCGCGCACGCCGGTAGCGGAGAACGCCAACACGGCAAACAGGAACGCGACGACGAAAAAACGCATGGGACCTCCCAAGGACGCCTTCCAGGGACCGATGCCGATCCTGGCGACAGATTCAATATATTCCCTGTTACAAACGCCATACGGAAACAGACCACAGCGACAGGCCCCAAGGATGCCTGCCTTCCGGCAAACGGTGTTTCTTCAGTATGCTTATTACACGTAACACGCCGCTTTCGCAAATGGAATATAACAATCGGCACTACCGCTTCTTCTTCGTTTTGTGCCGGCCGGCCGCGGAAACGGGCTTCTTTTGAGCGGCCAGCCCGGGATGGCTTTCCTGGAGCATGGCGTAGCGGGTCATGATCCGGGACACGTAGTTCTGCGTCTCCGGAATGTTGGGGATGCCGCCCGAGCGGGCCACGGTCTCCGGCCCGGCGTTGTAGGCGGCGAGCGCCAGGGGCAGGGTGCCGAACCGGGCAATGAGCGCGCGCAGAAACTTCGCGCCCGTGGCCACGTTGCGTTCCGGGTCGAAGGGATCGGCCACGCCGAAGGTGGCCTGGGTCTCGGGCATGAGCTGCATGAGCCCGGCCGCGCCCTTTTGCGAGACGGCATGGGCCGTAAACCGCGATTCCTGCTCGATGACGGCGTAAAGCAGCTCCGGAGCCAGACCGTAGGCCCGGCTTTTGGCCCGCACCAGGTCGATAAGCGGCCCGGATTCGATGACCGGCGGGTAGCCGGAAGGCCCGAGCGGCGCGGAGCCCATGCGCACATAGGCCCGGGTGGCGTCGCGTATCCAGGCCTCGTTGCGGTTTTGCGCCACCGCGCCCAGGGCATGGATGCGTTTTTTAATGGCCGGAAAGCCCATCTTGGGGTCGGTCGGCCCCTGGTAGAGCAACACGGCATGGACATCCTGCTTTTCCTCGCTCAAATGCACGATGCCGTACTCGTCCTCGTAGCCATACAGCGTATAGGCGTAGGATCGAAGCGGCAGGAAAAGCAGGGCCCCCCAGAAAAGGGAGGCCGGCAGGGATCGTAACATCGCGCCTCCGGCGGATTCGCCATCCTCCCATAGGACGGCGCATCCGCACGGTCAAGGGGCGGCTAGCCGAAGGGACATTTGGGGTAGGTGCAGGCCCGGCAGGACAGGCACATGGCCCCTTCGGCCATGGCGGCCAGATCGCGGCGGGTCGGCCGCAGCCCGGCCAGCACCCGGGGCAACAGCAGATCGAAGCTGGTGGTGCGGTGAAAAAGCGCGCAGGCCGGCACGCCGATGACGTCGGCGTCGCCGATGCGCCCGACCAGCGCCATGGCCCCGGGCAGCACCGGCATGCCGTGCACGGCATCGGCCAGTCCGGCGTCGTCGAGGCCGAGACGCGTGACGTCGTCCGGGTCCACGGACAACCCGGCCGTGGTGATGATGAGATCGGCCCCGGCGGCGAGCAGCTTTTTAACGCCGGCGGCCACGGCCCCACGGTCGTCCGGGACCTTCTCGGCGGCCACGACCGTGCCGGAAAGCGCCTCAACCTTGGCCCGCACCACGGGCTCGAACTTGTCCTCGATAAGCCCGGAAAAGACTTCCGTGCCCGTGACCAGCACGCCCGCCCTGGCCTTTCGGATCGGCCGCACCACGAAAAGCGGCCCGGCCTCGAGCACATGCATGGCGGCGGAAAAGACCCGGCGCGGCAGGTAGAGGGGAATGGCCCGGCAGCCGGCCACGGCCTTGCCCGCCTCCACCACCAGGTTGGCCTGCCGGCTGGCGCACATGACGCCCTCGACGAGGTTGAAGGCGACCAGACGCTCCTTGTCCAGGGTGAGCAGGCCGTCGTTTGCGGCCAGCAGCTCCACCTTGCCCTCGCGCGGCGGTCCGGAGGTCACGATGCCCGGACCGGCCATGGCCTCGGCAAAGGCCAGACCGGCCTCGTTTTCATGGACAAAGGCACCGTCCGGCTCGGAAAGGTCCTCCACGTAGACCCGGTTCTTGCCCATGGTCTGGAGCCGACAGACGTCGCCGGCGCTGATGGCGGCCCCGGCGGAAAATTCCACGCCCTTGGAACTGCCGGGCACGATGCGGGTCATGTCATGCAGCACCCGGCGGCCGGCCGCTTCGCCGACCGGCACGGCGCGAAGCCTTGGCGACTCGTTTTCCCGGATATAAGGCGCCTCGCCGGCGCAGCCCCGGCAGATGGCCCCGTCGGCGGTGGGGTAGCCCTCGCCGCACACCGGGCAGACGCCGATGGCCCCCATGTGGGGCTTGGCCACGAAGTCCGGACGCGCCCGCACCCTGGCCACCCGGCAAAGCGAGCGGGCCCCGGCCTTGATCTCGGCGAAGAGCCGCTCCCGGTTCTGTTCCTTTTTCGGCTTGGTCTTGAGGTACCAGGCGTGGATTTCCGGCCACGCCTTGAGATGCTCGGGATCGAGCCAGACGCGGTAGCCCTCGCCCGTGAGCTTGTCGTAAAGGGACAGGGCGTAACGGCCGAGGTTCAGGACCCGCATCCAGCCGTTGCCGTAGCTCGGGGGGGTGAGGATCTGGACCGCGTCGGGCAGGCATTTCTTCGTCTCGACCACGGCGTCGAAAAGGATGCCCTCCGGCAGAAAGGACCTGGCCGCATCCACCATGAAACCGCCGACAATGAGTCCCGGCGCGGGGTTGCCGTGGAACGCGGCAGCGACTTCCAAAAATCGCTCAAACGTATACGGACCGATCGAGCTGTCCTCGACCGCTTTTTCATGCAGTTGTGCCATGGTGACCTCGTGCCGCGAAGCGGCAATGGAAGGAGAGACTCAGGAAACGTTGTGATAGACGCGGTTGAGCAGATCCTTGAGCGTGGCGACTTCCTGGGCGGAGAGCCCCTGGCAGGCGCGCTCGTGGCAGGTGGAGCCCAGTTCGAGCAGACGGTCCTTGATGGTCCGGCCGGCCTCGGTCAGCAGGATTCTGTGGCTGCGTCGATCCTTGGGGTCGGGCTGGCGCACGACATAGCCTCTGTCTTCCAGAATTTGCAGCAAGCGGGTGACGTTGGGTTTGTCCTTGTCGGCGCGACGAGCCAGTTCCACCGGGGTCTGGCCATCGGATTCCCACAGCAGATTCAGGATGCCCCATTGGTCCACCGTAAGTTCCTCCCCGGCCTCCTGCAGGATGGTGTTGCCGAGCAGGCGCAGCTTAAGTGCCGTGCGCACCAGGAGAAACCCGATGGATTGGCGCAGGGGGAAGGGACACAGTTCGTCCCGGGTTGGCGGTGTGGCGTCCATATATGTTTAATTTGTACCAACACAACGATATCCGGTCAATGGGTTTTTTGAATTTTCGTGACTGCCATCGTCCCGGCACGGCGTGGGGGAAGAGCCACAACCCCTCGCCGTGCCAAACTTTTTACGATTTCAAACGGGTGTCACAGAGACGAAGTGTTCCTGCATGGACACGCCGCCGCCACCCTTGTCCCAGTTGGCGATGCCCCGGGGCATAAGCTCGTTGTCGGCCACACCCCGGCCCCTGGCCCGGCTCTCCACGGGCAGGGTATGGCCGAAGCCGTGCACCATGAAGACGGTCTCGGGATGGATGCCGTCCGTCACCTTGGCCTTAAGCCGCCCGGCAGAGGAACCGTTTCGCACCTCGACCACGGCCCCATCGGCGATGCCGCGCTTTTGCGCCTCGGCGGTATTTATCCACAGCACGTTCTCCGGCATCTGGGCAAACAGCAGCGGATTGTTGACGGTATGGCCCTGGGTGTGCAGCCCCACCCGGCCGAAGCTGACCCGGAAACGCCCGTCCGGCGGGCTGGCCGGCGAGACGTAGGGGGCCAGGGACGTGAGCCCGTCGGCCTCGAGCTTGGGATTTATAAATTCGATCCTGCCCGAACCCGTCTTGAAGGTCTTCTCGTCCACCGGGCGGTAGAGCGGCCCGCCGAGCTTGACCATGCCCGTGGCCTCGAAATCGTCGATGGCGTAGCCGGTGTCGGCCAGCTGGAAGGCCCAGAGGTCCTCGATGGAGGCGAAATCCAGTTCCTTTATGCCCATGGCCCGGGCCAGGTCGCGGTAGATCTCCCAGTCGGCCCGGGTGTCGAAGCGGGGCTCGAGGGCCCGGCGGCGCACGAACAACGACGGCGACACGCCGCTTTTGGTCGCGATCATGGACTCGCGCTCCAGGTACGGCGACATGGGCAGGATCACGTCGGAAAACCAGGCCGTGTCCGACCAGGAAAAGGTCACGGACACGAGCAGCTCCAGGTTCTTCCAGCGCCGCTTGACGTCGGCCGAATCCGGAAAGGCCATGAGCGGGTCGTGACGATGGGCGATGTAGGCCTTGATCGGATAGGGCTCGCCCGTCTCGATAGCCTCGTAGGCCAGGTTGACCAGTCCCGGGCCGGTGTCGAAATGGGTGCGGCCCTCCATCCAGCCCACGCCGTCCACGCGCTTGTCCTCGGGCTTGGGGAAAAGCCCCACCAGGGTCTTGAGGCCCTTCTTGCCCACATGGGCCGGCTTGTTGGTGAGCGGCAGCCCGCCCTTGGCCCCGATGGCCCCGAGCAGGACGTTTATGATGTAGGCCGAGCGGCAGACGTTGAAGGAATCGCCGTAGCGGGCGGTCATCCAGCCGGGATGCCAGATGACGGCCGGGGCGGCGGCGGCGAGCTGGGCGGCCAGGGCCTCGATGCGCCTGGCAGGGATGCCCGTCTCGGCGGCCGCGAATTCGGGACCGTAGGGCTCGACAAAGGTCTTCAGCGCCTCCAGGTCGTGCTCCTTGATCCAGGCGGCGGCGAAATCCCTGTCATAAAGGCCCTTGGTCAAAAGCACATGGATGACGGCCAGGTTGAAGGCGTAGTCCGTGCCCGGACGGATCATGAAGAAGTTGTCGGCCTTGGCCGCCGTGACCGTGGAGCGCACGTCGATGCAGGTGATCTTGGCCCCGGCGTCCCTGGCGTCGAGCAGGTCGTTGACCTCCTTGACGTTTATGGCCTCGAAGATGTTGCGGGTCTGGAGCACCACATGCTTGCTGCTCTTGTAGTCGTAGGCCACGTCCTTGCGGCCGAAGCCGAAAAGGGACAGGGCCGCGTGCTGCACGTTTCTGGCGCAGGCCGCGTCGTGGTTGCAGTAGTTGGGGGACCCCAGCGCCTTCAAAAAGGCCCGGTGCATGTCGCGAAACGGCCCGCCGCGATCGGACAGCAGGATGGAGCGCGCGCCGTGGGCGTCCTTGATGCCGGAAAGCTTCCCGGCCACGTAGGCCAGGGCCTCGTCCCAGGACACCTTGCGCCATTTGCCCTCGCCGCGCTCGCCGGCCCGGATCATGGGAAACTGGGGACGCTCGTCGTCGGCGATAAGCGCCGCGCCGGCCGCCCCGCGGGCGCAAAGCGCCCCCTTGATGCCGGCGGCATGGGGATTGCCTTGCAGATGCACCACGGTGTTGTCCGCAACCGTTGCCATCATCGGGCAGCGCACCGTGCACATGCCGCAGACGCTGTAGACTTGTTTTTGTTCCATGATTCGCTCCAATCCAGGCGGCGTTGCGTTTGCCGGAAATAGTTGATTCTTTCACGCATTACTCGAAATTCGTGACCCGTGGCAAGAAAAAAGCGTTGTGAAATGGGGAACGTGTACTATATTGAATCACGCCTGTCGCAGGCAATGTTTGTGAAGGTGGGAACTTGTGTCCCACTCGTTGACATGAGGCGGAAAAAACCGTTTATACTGGGGAAAATACTGTTTTCGACGTGAGCGGTGAACGCCGCGGGAGGTTGGGCGTGACCCTGACCGAACTCCTGGCCGAAGCGGCCACGGGAATAAAGAGCCTGCTCGTGGGGCTTCGCATCACCGGCAAGGCCCTGGCCAAACCGAACATCACCGTGCTGTACCCCATGGGCGAGGTGACAAACCTCGACACCTACCGGGGGCATGTGGAGCTTGTGGGCAAGGACGACGATCCGGGGACGCCGCGCTGCGTGGCCTGCGGGGCCTGCGTGCGGGCCTGTCCGTCGAACTGCCTGTCGGTTGCCTGCCCCGTGGGCGACGCCGGCCCCAAGGGACGCGAGGCCGAGGAGATGGTCGGGGAGCTCATCCCCCGCATCGAGAGGATGGCCCCGGCCCCGCAAAAGGGCTGCAAGTTCCCGGGCGTTTTCACCTACGATTATTCCCTGTGCAGCCTGTGCGGCCAGTGCGTGAGAACCTGCCCCGTCGCTTCGCTGCGCTTTTCCCGCCACGCCTATTTCATCGGCACGCGGCGCGAGGACTTCCGCCTCGACCTGCTGACCCGCCTGCGAAGGCAATCCCTCGAAACGTCGCCCGAGCCCGCCGCCGTCAAGGAGTCCGCATGAGCAAGTACATGATCCAACTCGACAAGAAGCGCTGCATCGCCTGCCACGCCTGCGAGGTGCACTGCCAGGTCAAAAACGGCGTGCCGGCTTCGGCCAAGCCGGCCAAGCTGGTGTCCGTCGGGCCGGACATGGCCAAGGGCAAACCGCGCCTCTTGAACCTCTATATGTCCTGCTACCACTGCGAAAAGCCGTGGTGCGTGCCGGCCTGCCCCACCGGGGCCATGACCCGGCGCGAGGAGGACGGCGTGGTCTACGTGCGGGAGGAACTGTGCGTGGGCTGCAAGGCCTGCATCCAGGCCTGCCCCTGGCGCATTCCCCAGTGGAACGAGGCCACGGGCAAGGTGGTCAAGTGCGACTACTGCCGCGACCGCATCGACGCGGGGCTCGACCCGGCCTGCGTCACCGGCTGCACGGCCCACGCCCTGCGCTTCGTGCGGCCGGAAAGGCCCGCGCCGGACGAACGCGAGGCCTACGGCAAACGTATCCTGCTGCGGCAGCCGTAGGGAAGAGAAGGCAGACGTCGAGAAGGTATCGACTGGCTGGCTGTCCGTCGGGGTGGGCGGGACGGTTGAAAGTTTTTGAAAAGGGTCCAGGGGAAAACTTTTTTCAAAAAGTTTTCCCCTGGCCGCCGGAGGCATCCTTTCCCCCTCCTCCCGCGACAAGCGCGGCGGGAGTGTCGGGAGCGGCGGCGACAGGTGTCGACTCGGCCGGCGTGGGGGCCGGGGCGGGAGCGGGAGCCAGGGTCTCGATGCCGGTGTCGGCCTGGACGACCTTTTTCCCCTTGGCCTGACCGCCTTCCAGGGTGGCCAGGGCCTGCCCCACCAGCCTGTCCGCGAAATCGGGCCGATTGGAATAGTGCATGGCGGCCAGAAAGGTCCGCACGGACGTCAGGTTCTCCAGGACATGGATGTATTCGTGGCGACCGGCGATGTCTTCGGTCTCGGGATAGGCCACGACGTAGTAGACGAGATAGCGGCCGGCGCGGGTGATGAAAAGGGCGATGAGTTCCACCCGGCCGGGTGCCGGCGGCATGAGCCCATCGGGCTCATGCTCGCAACGGAAAAAGGCGACCAGCCGGCCGTAGACGGTCACGGCCGCGCCATGGCGGGGCAGACGGAAGCGTCGCGGCTTGCCAAGCAGCCGGTCGCCAATATCCTTTTCGCTTTTGGATCCGAAAAACGGGAGCATCGGCAGGGGCCTCCACGGGAGTGGCTACCCGCGGTCCGGGGCCGGGGCAAGCGGGGTATATCCCGTGGCCCAGGCACGGTCAAAGAAAAACCACCGGGTCCCTGACCTTCCATGACAGCCCCTATCCGGAGAGCGTCTACCAGGCCATGCGCGACATGGTCGCATCCTCGGCCCAGGTGTCCCGGGCGGTTTTCAAGCTGGCCGTCGGCGATCTGGACCTGGCTGTGGTCCGGCGCTCGGAAAAGGCCAGCCTGCCTATCGCCATCGAACACCTCGTCGCGACGAGGAGATTCCGGGAAGGACCTGAAACAACGGCGTTTCCCGATCTCCCAAGAAGGGGGGACGGGGAGAGTTTTTTTGGGGGACCGCATTTGTGAAATAGATCACAAATTAAGGCGCGATTTCCCCCCCATTTTCCGCCCTGTTGTCCGTTTCATTGCGAAAAACGGAACGATTGCAATGTCGTCTTGACAGGAAAGGGCGATACTGCTCTAAACTGCAACAAAATCTTTTACGGCTCGTCACGGACGGCCGAACGGCCTTGAAAAAACTGCTGCAAGACGGTTTTTACGGGATAATGAAGCAGGCCAATGCCACGACGCTTCCCGTATGAAACAGCGACTGCACAAGACAAGGTTGTAAATTGCGGCGGTAGGCATAGTGTCGCCCCGCTTCCGGCTCAAGGAGCGGCCACGGTCACGACCGGGCCGCGCGCCCATTGCGCAACGGTTCTACTGATGCCGCCAAGGCAAGGAGAATGCATCGTGAAAAACTGGAAACTGACCCTGCCCCTGGGGCTCGTCGCCCTGGCGGTCCTGACCATGTGGGCCCATCCGGCCCTGGCCGACAAACTGGCCGACGCCATCGCCTCAGCCCCCACCGGCACCGGCCCCGGACAGATCGATCCGGCCGCGCCCAAGGGCTTCCTCGGCATCCCCGGCGCCCCCCAGGTCAACCTCATCCTGGCCTTCTGCTGGGCCGTGTGGGTCGGCTGGATTTTCTCCACCGTCGGCGCGTTCGGCGGCGTCATGGCCGGCGTCGGCCACATCACGGTGTACGGCCTCGGCAACTACGCCAAGTCGTTTAAAAGCACCGCGCCCTCGCTCAACAAGTTCATCACCGACTCCATCCGCGTGTCCAACCAGTGCCTGGTCGGCCTGTCGGCGCTGATCTCCTCGTTCAACTACTGGAAGATGGGCCGGCTCGTGCTGCCCCTGGCCGTGTCGCTGGGCGCCGGCTCCATCGCCGGCAGCTGGCTGTCGGTCACCCTGTCCCAGGGCAAGGTGTCCTTCTCCGCCTACCAAGGCTACTTCGGCCTGTTCGTCCTGCTGCTCGGCGTCTACCTCTTCTGGGGCACCACCGCCGCCGCCCAGGCCAGCAAGAAAAAGGCCAAGGAAGCCGCCAAGGCCTTCGAGGAAACCGTCAAACGCCAGAAGGGCGGCGAGCAGATCGACACCAAGGCCCTCGGCGTCCATGTCACCGGCATCGCCCTCACCCGCGTGTCCTTCACCTTCTACGGCGTGGAATTCTCCTTCAACCCGCTGATCCCCTTCGTCGGCGGCATCGTCATCGCCGCCGTGGCCGCCTTCCTCGGCGTCGGCGGCGGCTTCCTGCTCGTGCCCTTCCTGACCAACGTTGCCCAGCTGCCCATGTACCTGGCCGCCGGCACCTCCGCCCTGGCCGTTCTGGTCGGCATGATCACCTCCATCACCACCTTCATGTCCGGCGGCGTGGCCATTCACTGGCACCTGATCGGCATCGAACTGATCGGCATCGTGCTCGGCTCCGTCATCGGGCCCCGCACCTCCAAGTACATCCCCGACATCTGGCTCAAGCGCCTTTTCATCGTCCTCGCCCTGTATGTCGGCAGCCGCTACGTCCTGCGCGGCTTCTTCGGCATCAGCATCTAATTTAGAAGTCTTGATAGAGTGTTGCCGGGGGAGGGACCTTTTTGAAAAAAGGTCCCTCCCCCAAAAACTTTCAAAAAGGTATCCTCAATAAAACCGGTCTCGGGGAAGACACCTGAAGGCCGGTAGGAATACCTTGTGTTTTTTGCAGGCATAGGCTGAAGTCACGCGGCAAGCTTGTGGGGGATTGCCCCCGAATATGGCTGGCGTGACCAGGGTCGGCCTGGGGCTGGGGCGGACACGAAGGCGTATTCTTCGAATATGCGCCGCCCGTGGCCGCCCCAGCCCCAGGCCGACCAGCCAACCAGCCAACCAACCAAATAATTAAAGGCAAAACCTTACCTCTCGTGTTCAACATCCTCGACGCCATACTCATCGCCCCCTACCGGCTCCTGCCCAATGCCACGGCCGGCTTCTACCTGGGCACCGCCGTCCTGGCCCTGGCCTGCCTGCTCGTGGGTCGCGCGACCTACGACCTTGTCTGGCTTTTCAACCGCAACCATTACGCCAAGGAAGAAGGCGAGATGGTGCGCATGCACAACCTGTCCGTGGCGGCCATCGAGGCACAGAACAAGGTCGCCTACAAAGCCGCCAACAAGGAAGCCAACGAGGCCTTCGGGAAATCCTTTTTCGCCGGCGCGGCTCTTTTTTCCGTATCCATCTGGCCGCTGCCCTTCCTGCTGGCCTGGATGTCCATACGGTTTACGGGCGTGGATATCCCGCTTTTCCCCGGTTACGCCGTGCGCTACAACGCCGTCCTCCTCGGGCTCTACCTCGTTTTCCGCCTGGCCATGTGGTCTTTCTGGCGCTATCTGCCCCTGTTCGGCCGCGTGGAGCGGCTGCGCCGGGAAATGGCCGCCAAGCGCGCACGCCTGCGCCCCTGGACCGAGCTTGGCAATCCCCGCGACCCCGCCGATCCGGGTGCGGATCGCCCCTAGCCTCCCCGAACGAACGAAATACCGCCCCGCCCTTTCCAGCCGACGAAAAGTCACGTATCCTGGAGAACATCCGGGAGGTCGTACCATGCGGCGACGCGAGGCGCTTTGCGCCCTTTTCACCTTGCCCGCCGCCCTGCTGTGGGGCTGCGGCAACGACGAGGACGCCGTGCGCGTGGACCTGTCCAAGCGCGAGGAACCCACCTTGCGCCTGCCGCCCAAGGCCATCACCTACGCCTACCTGCCCCAGTACGCCCATACCGTGTCCTACGAACGCCACCGGCTGCTGCTCGAATACCTCGGCCGGGCCACGGGGCTCAACCTGCGCCAGATCTTCCCCGACACCTTCGAGGAACACGTGCGCATGGTGGAGCGCGGCGAAATCGACATTTCCTTTTCCAATCCCTTTGCCTACATCCGCATGGCCCGCTCCGGGGCCCGGGCCTTCGCCCGCATCATCGAGCCCTCGGGCAAGCCGGATTTCAAGAGCCAGATCATCTGCCGCCGCGACAACGGGGCCTTAAAGACCCTGGAGGACTGCCGGGGCAAACGCTGGATGGCCGTGGACCCGTCCTCGGCCGGCGGCTATCTCTACGCCTTGGGGGAATTTCTGGAAAACGGCATACGGCGCCGGGACTTCGCCGAGATAAGCTTCGCCCCGGGCCCGGGCGGCAAGCAGGAAAAGGTGGTGCTGGCCGTCTATGCCGGCACCTGCGACATCGGCTCCATCCGCGACGGCACCCTCGAAATCCTGCGCGGCAAGATCGACATCGGACAAATCCGCGTCCTGGCCGAGAGCAGGGCCTATCCCGGCTGGGTCTACGCCGCCCGGGCCGGCCTTGCGCCGCAGATCGTGGACCGCATCGCCAAGGCCATGTTCCACCTGTCCATGTCCCGCCCCGACGACGCCGTGATCCTCACCACCGCCGGCATGCGCGGCATCATCCCGGCCACGGACGCCGACTACGGCTCCGTGCGCCAGCTGGCCGAGAAGCTGGGCCTCGACACCCTTGAGGAAAACGCATGATCGCCTGGCCCAAGCTCTCGCGCCTGAGTTTCCGCACCAAGATCAACTGCGGCATCGTGCTCATCGTCGGACTCATCACCATTCCGCTGGCCTACCTGACCTGGCGGGCGGCGGCGGAATCGCTTCGGGCCGAGACCAGAAAGCGCGGCATGGTCCTGTCCGAGAACCTGGCCATGCGGGTTTCCGACGCCATGCTGTCCATGGACCTTTTGCGGCTCAAAAACATGGTCGACGAGCTCAAAAAAGTCGACGACATCGTCTACGCGTTCATCCTCGACCGCGACGGCAACGTGCTGGTCCACACCTTCAAGGGCGGCTTTCCGGTGGAACTGCGCACGGTCAACGCCCCGAAAAACGGCACGACCCACATCCAGCTCCTCGACGACGGCCGGGAATACATCGACGACTTCGCCGCCCCGGTGGTCATTGTCGGCACGCCGTTCGGCACCACTCGCATCGGGCTTTCGCGCACCAAGGCCGAGGCCGGGGCCGACAGGCTGGCCCTCATGATCGTCTTCTACTCGGCCACGGCCATGATCGCGGCCCTGGCCCCCTCGACGCTTTTCGCCCGGCGCGTGACCGAGCGCATCAACCGCCTCAAGTCCCATGCCGAGGAAGTGGTCAAGGGCAACCTGGACCAGCGGGCCGGGCCGCGCGCCCTTTTCTCCTGCTCGTCCATGCTCGCCTGCGACAAGACCGCCTGTCCGGCCTACGGCGACCGCGACCGCCGCTGCTGGCTGACCGCCTCGCCCGACCAGCGCGGCGAGGGGCCGGAATCGTGCCGGGGCTGCCCGGTCTACGCCGCCCAGAAGGGCGACGAAATCCAGGATCTGGCCGAGACCTTCGACGTCATGGCCGTTTCCTTGAAGACCCACCTCGACGAGCTACGCCGCACCGAGCGGGTGCTCAAGCGCCAGGAGCGGCTGCTGCGCACCATCCTCGACGCCACCCCGGACCTGGTCTGCCTGCTCGACGAAAACCTCGCCTATCTGGCCGTCAACCGCGCCTTTGCCGCCTTTGTCGCCCTCGATCCCCAGGACATCGTCGGGACCACGGACCGCGACATCTTCCCGGCCGACGAAGGCATGGCCATGCACGATGAAAACGCCCTGGTGCTGGCAAGCTCGCGCCCGAGCGACAGGGAAGTGTCGCTGCGCCGCAACGGGGCCACGGTCTGGCTCCACGTGGTGCGCGTGCCCATCACCGACAGCCGGGGCCGGGCCATCGGCATCCTGCGCACCGCCCGAGACGTCACCCAGCTGCGGCAGTTCCAGGAACAGCTCATCCAGTCCCAGAAGATGGAGTCGCTGGGCAAGCTGGCCGGCGGCGTGGCCCACGAGATCAACACCCCGCTCGGCGTCATTCTCGGCTACGCCCAACTCCTCCAGGACGATGTGCCGACCGGCAGCCAGATCCATGCCGATTTGCAAACCATCGAGAAACAGGCCAAGGTCTGCCGCAAAATCGTGGCCGACCTGCTCGGTTTTTCCCGGCAGGCCGAAAGCGCCAAGATCGAAATGTGCTTCAACAACTCGCTCATGGAAGCCATCACCCTCGTGCGCCACGCCTTTTCCCTCGAACACGCGACCATCGTCACGGACCTCGACGACCGCATGCCCATCATTTACGGCGACCCCGAAAAGCTCAAACAGGTCTGGATCAACCTGCTCTCCAACGCCCGGGACGCCATGGGCCGGCAGGGCGGCACGCTGCTGGTGCGCTCGCGCCTTTTCGTCGCCGACCAGAAGGTCACGGCCTGGTTCGCCGATACCGGCCCCGGCATCCCACCCGAAAACTGCTCGCGCATTTTCGACCCCTTTTTCACCACCAAGCCCGTGGGCCAGGGCACGGGCCTCGGGCTTTCCGTCTCGTTCGGCATCATCCAGGATCATGGCGGCGCCATCAGTGTGGAAAGCCCCGTGCCCCAGGGATTTTTCGACAACGTGGACACGGGAGGCAACCCCGGGCCGGGAGCCGTCTTCATCGTGGATCTGCCCCTCGAGCATGAAGAAACCATCGGCGGGCCCCTGCCCGCCGGACCCATGGAGGGATAACGCCCATGGCCGCAATCATCGTTCTCGACGACGTCATCGACGCCGGCGTCGTCATCAAGCGCATTCTCGAACGCAAAGGGCATACCGTCGGCGTCTTTACCGAGGAGGAGGAGGCGCTGGCCCATGTGGCCAAGAAAAAGCCCCAGCTGGCCATCCTCGACATGAAGCTCAAGAAATTGAGCGGGGTGGAAGTCCTCGAAGAGATCAAGAAGCTCTCCCCGGAAACCCGTGTCATCATGCTGACCGGCTACCCCACCCTGGAGACCGCCCGGGAGTCCGTGCGCCTGGGGGCCTGCGAATACTGCGTCAAACCCATCGACAAGGAAGAGCTGGAGCGCAAGGTCGAGGAAGCCCTGGCCGGCCTGGACGCGGGTTAAGGCCCGGAGGGGACGTGTTTTCCAAGGAACTTTTCAGGCGCTGGACCTATCAGGTCTTTGCCCCGGGCGTGCTGCTGCGAGAGAAGTACAATGCCTTCCGGGAACTTTTGCGTTTCGACGACGTCTGCCTGGAGCTGATCGCCGCCGTGGAGGACATCCACTACGGAACGACCGTGGCCGACTGGGCCCGGGTGGTGCACCTGACCAAACGGCTCCGCGCCGCCGTCGAGGAGATGGTGACGCGGCTGTCGCGCCTGTCCCCCACCCGCTACCTCGATCTGCCGGAATACGCCAAGAAGATCGATTTCTACGTCCAGATGGCCTTGGACGTGCCGGCGGGGGAGATGACCCAGCCCTTTGTCGTGCCCCTTACGGACGTGGCCGGCGACGCCCGAAGGGCGGGGGGCAAGGCCGCCAATCTGGCCCGGGCCGCGGCCGAAGCCGGCGTGCCCGTGCCGCCCGGGTTCGTGGCCACCACCGGCGCCTTCCGCTATTTCCTGGAAGCCTGCGAACTGCGCCCGAAAATCGACCGCTGCCTGCGCCGGGTGGACCTGTCCCGGCCGGGCGACGTGGCCGAAGCGGCGGCCGAAATCCGCCGGCTCATCCTGGCGGCCACGGTACCGGACGAAGTGGCGGTGCCCCTGGCCGAGGCCGCCCTGGCCCTGGCCCGAAATCCGGACGGGACGACGGTTACCCTCGCCGCCCGCAGCTCGGCCGTGGCCGAGGACGGACGCGCCTCCTTCGCCGGCCAGTACGAAAGCCTGCTCGGCATCGACGCCGCCGACGCCGTTGCCGCCTACCGCAAGGTGGTCGCCGGCAAGTACACGGCCAAAGCCATCACCTACCGGGCGCTGACCGGCTTCGCCGACGCCGAAACGCCCATGGCCGTGCTGTTTCTCCCCATGTTGCCGGCGGCGTCTTCGGGCGTGCTCTACACGAGGGACAGCGCCGATCCTGGCGCGCCCATGGCCGTCTATGCCGTGCCCGGCCTCGGGGCCGACCTCGTCGAGGGCTCCGTCAGCCCCGAACGTCTCGCCCTGTCCCACGAGCCGCCGCATATCTTGCTTGAGCGCCGGTCCAACGAAACCGAGGTTCTCTCCGACGCCGACGCCGCCAAGCTCGCCGCCATGGGTCTGGCCCTGGAAAAGGCCTTTGGCGCGCCCCAGGACGTGGAATGGGCGGCGACCGCCGACGGCGCGTTTACCGTGCTCCAGTCCCGGCCCATGGCCGTGGAGGACGAAGACCGAAACGCGCCTTCGCCCCCGTCCGCTGCCGTGGCCGCCCGGCCGATCGTCACCGGCGGCATGCGGGCCTCGGGCGGCGCTGCCGCCGGCCTGGTGGCCCATGCCCCCACCATCCTCGACATCGAGACCATCGCCCCGGGCACGGTGCTCGTCACCCCCACCCTGCCGACCACGCTGGCCCGGGCCGTGGATAGGCTCGCGGCCGTGGTCGCCATTTCCGGCAGCCGGGCCGGACACTTCGCCTCGGTGGCCCGGGAATTCGGCCTGCCCGTCATCACGGGGCTTCCGGACGCCTTCGCGCTTTTGCCCCAGGGAGAGGAAGTGACCGTCGACGCCGACGCCGGGACGGTCTATCCCGGCCGGGTGGCCGAACTGCTCGGCCGGCTTGCGCCCACGCGTTCGACAGCCGCCTCTCCCGTGGCCGAACGGCTCGAGCGGCTGGTGCCGCTTCTGGCCCGGCTCACTCTGACCGACCCGGCGTCCCCGGATTTCACGCCGTCCAAGGTCCGGTCGTTTCACGACATCGTGCGCTTCGCCCACGAGAAGGCCGTCACCGAGATGTTTTCCCTGGTCGGCGACGACGGCCGGGGGCTGGCCTCGGCCCGCAAGGTCAAAAGCACCCTGCCCATGACCATGTACGTGCTCGACCTCGGCGGGGGCGTGTTCGAGTCCGCGGCCACGGACAAGGAGCTGCGACCCGACCAGATCAAAAGCGCGCCCATGTGGGCCTTGTGGTCGGGGCTGGCCGCCGAGAACGCGCCCTGGCCCGAGGGACCGCCCATCACCGACGATGCGGCGCTCGACCGCACGAGCGCCGGCCTCTTTACCGGCGAGGCCCGCCATCTGGCCAGCTATGCCGTCATCTCCGACCTCTACGCCCACGTCATGCTGCGCTTCGGCTACCACTTCACCGTGGTGGACGCCCTGTGCGGCCCCAAGGAGGGGCAAAACTTCGTCAATTTCCGCTTCAAGGGCGGCGGAGCCGATTTCGCCAGCCGGGCCCTGCGCCTTGCCTGCGTGCGCCGCATCCTGACCCATTTCGGCTTCACCGTGCGCTCCTCCGGCGACCTGCTCGACGCGACGCTTACCCGCGTGCCCGAGCATATCGCGCAAAAACGCCTGGCCATGCTCGGCTGTCTGCTCGCCGCGACCCGCCTCCTCGACATGCGTCTGGCCGGGCAAACCGAGGCCGACGCCTGGGTGGAGGCGTTTTTGGCCCGCACCGACCGCTGACGCCAGCCCAGCCATGAACGGGACCGACGAGCACGCCTACCCCCTGACCTGGGTCACGGACCACCTGGCCGTCGGCGGCGCGCCCATGTCCCACGAGCAGCTCGATTCCCTGAAGGCCCAGGGGATCGGGGCCATCCTCAACCTGTGCGCGGAATTCTGCGACCTGCACGACCTCGAGGCCGCCGCCGGCTTCGAGGTCTACTACATGCCCGTGCCCGACGAGCAGGCCCCGGACCTGCCCGCCCTGGAAAAGGCGCTGGCCTGGCTCGACGAGGCCATCTACCTCGGCAAGAAGGTGCTCATCCATTGCCGCCACGGCATCGGCCGCACCGGCACGGTCCTAAACGCCTACCTGCTGCGCCGGGGGCTCGGCCACAAGCTCGCCGCCCGGATGCTGCGGCCCCTTCGCGCCAAGCCCGCCAATTTCGACCAGTGGTGGACCATCCGGCGCTACGGGCGGGCGGCCGGCCGGCTCACCATCCGCGAGCCGCGCCTGGAAAGCGGCCATCTGGTCGATCTGGCCCCGTTTCTGGGCGACTACGCCGGGCTGGTCGCGGCCGCACGCATCGCCGCCAAGGGGCTTCCCCGGTGCGGGCGCGACCACGACCGCTGCTGCCGCACGCCGCTGTCCCTGTCCCTTATCGAGGCGGTGCACGTCAGCCACCGCATCAACGTGGACCTGGACAGCGAAACGCGCCTGGCCGTCATCGAGGACGCGGCCGGGGCCTCCCGGGAAATCGAAAAGCTCACCGCCCGCTACGGCGAGGGGAACGCCCACTGCCTCTCGGCCTGGGCCCGGCTGTGTCCGCTGTCGCGGCAAGGCAAATGCCTCATTTTCGCGGGCCGCCCCCTGGCCTGCCTGACAAACGGCATCGAGGCCGAAGCGGCGGCCAGGCTGTGGGAGAAAACCCTGGAGCCGGGGCTGGTCGCCTTGTCGCGCCAGGTGTTTTTGGCCCTGGCCGGCGGACTTGGCGGCGCGAACCTGCCGCGCTTTCCCCTGCCCGACGTGGTGTCGGGACGCTACGTGTCGGCGGTGTTCAAGCATCTGCTCGCCTTGTCCAAAACGGACGGGCGTTGACCCGAAGCCGCTCCCCGGGCTACAAGCATCCGTTACGAAACGCCAAGGAGGACGGGCATGGCCGAAGATTTCAGGACGCTTCTTATGGAAACGGACCGTCTGGTCGACGGCGACCGCTGGTTCGGGGATATCCAGATCGGCGGCTGGTTCTATTTTTCCCCCCAGGCCGGGCCGTTTCACGAAAGCCGCCCCCAGACCCTGCAAGGCCCCATGGGCTACGAATCCTTCGAGCTGCGCCTGCAAACCGTGCAGGGCGTCATCAGCTACGGGCGCTGGGGCGCCTGGGAAGAGTTGCAGAAAAGGCCCTGGGCCAAGCTGTTCGCCACGACCACCCCCACGGTTCTTTTCGCCCCGGACGTGCCCGTGGCCACCTGCCAGGAGATCTACGAGGACCTGCTCGCCTACGCCCGCACCCATCCGCTGCCCTGACGCGGCAGGGGCCGTCGGGTCCGCCGGCAGGCAGCCCCGACGGCCAAAGTCCTTTCCTTACGCCGCCGTCTCCTGCCAGGCCGGCAAATTGGCGGCAATGACCGCATCGAACGTGCCCAGAGGCCGGCCCAGAAGCCGCGCCGTTTGTGTGTCGGGCGTCGCGCAAAATCCCTGCCGGCAACGCGCATAAAACTCCAGCACCCGCTCGATCTGGGGCGCGGGAAAGCCGCGCGACGCAAGCAGGTCGCGGGCCGCCGCCTCGGAAATGGCGACATAGCGGACCGTCTCGCCCAGGGCCGAGGACAGGCACCGGGCAATCTCCTCGTGGTCAAGCGCTTCGGGGCCGCTTATCGTGATCGCCCGGCCGGCAAGCTCCGGGTCGGTCAGGGCCCGAAAGATCACGGCGGCGACATCGGAGGCGTCGACATAGGCCACCTTGGCCGCCTCCAGGGGCAGACGCAGCGTGCGCTCCCGCGCGATTTCCGTGGACAGGGGCGGCCGCGCCAGCATCTGGGCGAAGAAATTCGGCCGTATATGCGTCCAGTCGAAGCCCGAATCCTCCACAAGCCGTTCGACCCGACGGGTCGAAAAATCCGGACGAAGCTCCGCGCCCAAGGCCGAAAGGTCGACCACGCGCCGCACGCCGGCGGCGACCATGGCCTCGATGAAGGGCGCGGCATGGACATGGGCCTGGGTATCGCCCGGCCGCGACAGGAGCATCACCGCCCCGACTCCGGCCAGGGCCGGGGCATGAGTGGCCGGGTCGAGCAGGTCGAACCGCACCCAGGCCTCGCCGCATTGCCGACGCGACGCACCAACCGCATCGTGGCCGTGGCGCAAAAGCAATTGCAAGACCTGCCCGCCGACAAGACCAGACGCTCCAAGAACAAGAATACGGTCATGCATGGCGTTACGTTCCCCTTGTCTGTTATCATTTTCCCCAGGCACGCCATCGACGGTGGCAATGCGCTCCTTGGGGATTGTGGAGGCTATCCGCGCTTTTTCACAACAACGCAATACATTGACTTTTCAATATTCCTGCCGCATAGTACATGCGCTGGTCGAGCGGTGACCACGCGTCGGCCAGCTCCCTTGTCCAGGCATTTCCACCGCCCGCGTTGCCAACGCCCAAGCGCCGCGCTATAGCCCGGATATGCGACGGCACCTATCCAATTTTCCACGTCTCCTGTCGGCATGCTGCATACTGGCCGCCGTACTCGCCCTGGCCGGTTGCGCCGGGGTGCAGAAACCGGCTCCGACCAGGCCGGCGACCGCCAAAAAAGCCCCGGCCGCCTCCAGGCCCCTCGGCCCCTGGGAGGCCCGCATCTCCCCGGCCAGCCAGCAAATCCCGAGCTTCGCCTCCCTGGCCCCGGCCGTGGACCGCTCCATCGCCTACACCGCCAGAAAACCGGCCTCGACCGTGGCCGTGGACGTCCCCGGCGCGACGCTCACCTGGGGCCGCCTGCACCAAGGACTGATCACCTTCCGCCGCATCCTGCCCGAACTGGACCGGGACCCGGCCGTGCTGGCCAAATACTTCACCTGGGTGCCGCTGCCAGCCAGCACCCTCGTCACCGGCTATTACGCGCCCACCATCGAGGTTTCGCGCACCGAGCACGGCCCCTACGCCTGGCCCATCTACCGCAACCCCGGCCGGGGAATGGCCAAGAAATACAACCGTGAGGCCATCGACTTCTACGGCGCGCTGCGCGGCAAGGGCTTGGAGATCGGCTGGGCCAAGGACCCCATCGCCGTCTTTTTCCTGCACGTCCAGGGCTCGGGCCGGCTGCGCTTCGTGGAGGACGGTTCCACCAGCTACGTGCTCTACGCCGGCAGCAACGGCCGCCGCTACGTGGGCGTGGGCCGGGTCATGGTCAACGCCGGCTGCTTCACCGACGAGGAAATGAGCATGCAGGCCATCCGCCGCTATCTGGAAGAACACCCGAGCCAGATCAAGCAGTACCTGACGGCCAACCCGAGCTACATCTATTTCAAGCCGTCCCAGACGCCGCCGGTCGGCGCCATGGGCGTGCCCGTGACGCCCCACGCAAGCGTGGCCGTGGACCCCGGATTCGTCCCCTACGGCACGCTCATGGCCCTGGACGCCGATCTGCCCGGCTATCCCGGCCCGGCCCCGGAGCGGTTCACGGGATTCGTCATGGCCCAGGACACGGGCTGCATGCGCGGCAACCATTTCGACCTCTACCTCGGCCCCGGCGAAAAGGCCGCCCACCAGGCGGGGCTCATGAAGGGCACGGGACAAGCGTATATCCTCGTGCCGCGCTAAAGCGACACGGGTCGGGCGGGTCTTATGACGCGGGTGCTTATCGCCGACGACAATCCGATCTTCCGGGAAGTCCTCAAGCGCCATGTGACCGGGCTTTTCGACTGCGACGTCGTCGAGGCCCGAGACGGGGCCGAAGCCGTGGCACTGGCCGGTCGCGCCCGGCCGGACATGATCCTGCTCGACCTGGTCATGCCGGGCATGGACGGCATCGAGGCCATCCGCCGCATCCGGGCCCTGCCGGGACTCGCCGAAGTGCCCATCGTCTTTCTCTCCGCCGAAACCGACCGCCGCATCTGGGCCGAAGCCCTCTCGGCCGGGGCCAACGACTTCATATCCAAGCCCTACCACCGCCAGGAACTGGCGGCCCGGCTGTCGCTACACCTGAAACTCGCGCGCCTGGGACGGGAGCTGCGGGCCCAAAACGCCCTTTTTTCCCGCGAACGCTACCTGGCCGGCTGCGTGCAGCGCCAGCTTCTCCCCAAAGACCTCGACTTTCCGGGATTCGATTCCGCAGCCGTCTACCAGGCCCAGGAACAGGTGGGCGGCGATTTCTACGAGGCCTGGGACGACGGCCACGGCGTCTACCTGCTGATGGCCGACATCTCCGGCCACGGGGCCTCGGCGGCCATGCTCATGGCCGTGTGCAAGGGGCTGCTGGTTTCCCTGCGCGCCGAGCGGCTCGCCCCGGCCGTGATCGTCGGCCGCTGCAACAAGCTTCTCTGCGACCTGCTCGACGGCGGCGACCTGGACATGTTCGTGACCATGGTCCTTTGCCGCATCGACCGGGCGACCCCGGTCCTGACCGTGGTCTCGGCCGGGCATGTGCCGACCTTCGTCCTGTCGTCGCAGGGAATTTTGCAAATCGACTCCCACGGCCCGGCCCTCGGCGTCATCGCGGGCCACGCCTTCGCGGAGCAGGCCGCGCCCTTCGGCCCGGGGGACACCCTGTTCTGCTATACCGACGGGCTTACGGAGTTGCGCTCGCCCACGCGGGAGTTTTTCGGCGAAGAGCGGTTGCGGGAACTTTTGGGCCCGGACATTGCGCCCAAGGACCTCATCGGCGAGATCATCGAGGCGGTCCTGCCCTTTTGCAAGGGCGTGCTTCAGGACGACCTGGCCATGGCCGCGCTGCGCCGGCTCTAGGGTTCGCGATAGAAGACAACACGGGCGCACGCGCCCCCGCCCGAGGCGCGCCTACGGGCAGGCCCGGCCCAGGGCCGTTTGCAGATCCGGATGGATTTCGAACAGCGTGCCGAGCGTCACCACGCGGATGATTTTCGCCACATTGGGCTGGAGTCCGAAAAGCCCGAGCTTGCCCCCCCTGGCGGTCACGACCTTGCGGATCGACACCATGGCCCCGATGGCCTTGCTGTCCAGAAACATCACCCGGCCAAGGTCGAGCAGCAGTTCGCGGGCGCCGGACGTCTCGTAGCGCGCAAGCACCGCCTCCTTGAAGTCCCCGCTGATCGTGTGGTCCACTTCCGGTAAGTGCACTTCCACCACCAGACAGGTTCCGTGCAGCGTCGTCGTCAGGTCCATAGCGTCCCTCCCGGCCCGCGCCCCGCAAGTCCAGGCGGCGTCAGTGTCATTTGGCGTCAGATATCCTCGGGAATCGGCCCCCGGGCCACCACCGCCGCGCAGGCATCGCGCCAGGCGGGCAGGCGCTCCGACAGCCCGGATGCGGCCAGATACAGGTCGTCCAGGGGATTTAGGGCATAGCCCTGGTGGATAACCACCAGCTCGTGCTCCAGGCGGTTGGCCACATGCACCGCCAGAAGCGGCGAGAATCCGGCCCGGTGGTCGCGGCCGGGCTCATGGTGCAGGTACACCGCCCGCACCACCGGGTCCTCCACCCCCCAAAGCCCGAGCAGGTACGCCCCGACCTCGGCATGGGACGCGCCGAAATGCATCCGTTCCATGTCAAGGATGGTGCCCTGCCCCTCGCGGCAGGCCGCGATGACGTCCCGGTAGGCGTCGGGGAAATTGGTGGCCATGACCAGTTTGCCCACGTCGTGGAGCAGTCCGGCGATATAGGCGTACTCCCGAACGGCCACCGTGGCCCCTTCCTGTTCGGCGATCTCCCGGGCCAGCCGGCCGGTGCCGAAGCTGTGCCCCCACAGCTTCTCCAGGTCGAAATCGCGAAAGGCGTCCTTGTCGAAGCGGTCGAAAAGCCCCACCCCGAGGACCAGCGCCTTGACCACGTCGAGCCCCAGCAGGTTGACGGCGTGGGCCGGACTGGAGACGTGGGTGCGCAGGCCGAAGAAGGCGGAGTTGACGAGTTTTAAAATGCCGGCGGACATGCCCACGTCCTGGGCGATGAGCCCGGCCACCTCGCGCATGGACGGCTCCTCCTTGGACAGCAGATCGAGCAGGTCCACGTAGAGCCTGGGCACGGTGGGCAGGCGGTCGATGCGGGCCACCACGTCCTTGACCCGGTCGTCGAGGAAAACCTCGCGCAGGGACAGGCTCCTGTCGATGACGGCCTTGAGCTCGGCCGGCTGGCAGGGCTTGGGCAGAAACTGATGGGCCGGACGCACGGTCTCGAGCACCATGTTGCGGTCGGAGTGGCCGGAAAGCACGATGCGGATGGCGCCGGGGTTATGCACCTGGACCTCGCGCAGGAACATGGCCCCGTCCATGCCCGGCATGCGCATGTCGGCCACCACCACGTCGAAGGGCTGCTCGGCGATCATGGCCAGCCCCGTCGGGCCGTCGCCGGCAAAGGCCATGTCCCATTCGCCCCGCATGTCGTGGAACATGCGGCGCAGGGCGGAAAGGACGTTGGATTCGTCGTCGACGAAAAGAATACGGGTTTTCACTCGCTGGCTCCGGACAGCGCGTCGGCCCGCTTCCCGCCAAAGGGCACGCGCACGGAAAACGTGGTGCCCCGGCCGGGTTCGGACTCGAAATCGATGGCGCCGCCATGCTTGCTCACCACGATGTTGTGGGTGATGGCGAGCCCCTGGCCCGTGCCCTTGCCCACTTCCTTGGTGGTAAAAAAAGGATCGAAAATCTTGCCGCGATTTCCCTCGGCAATGCCCATGCCCGTGTCGGTCACGGACAGGACGAGGTTGTCGCCATCGGCCGCGGTACGGATGGTGATAACCCCTTTTTCGGCCTTGCCCTTGACCTTCTCGGCCACGGCATGGGCGGCGTTGACCAGGATATTGAGGATGACCTGATTGAAGTCCCCGGGCAGGCAGAAGACCGGCGGCAGGTTGCGGTCCAGTTCGAGGACCACGTCGGCCACGTATTTCCACTCGTTTTTGGCCACGGTGACGGTATTCTCCACGGCCGCGTTGATATCCACGGCGATTTTTTCCTCGCCACCGGGATGGGAAAACTTCTTCATGGCCGAAACGATGGCCGTGACCCGGCCCACGCCCTCCACCGACTGCTCCAGGGCGCGCGGCGCCTCCTCCAGCAGGAAATCCACATCCGCCTCGCTTCTCGCCGCCGCAATGGCTTCGCGCGCCGCGGCATCACCGGCCGCGTCGGCCAGCCGCTCGGCTTCGGCCTGCACCCGGGAAAGCGCCGTGGCGAGCCCGGTGAAGGCCGTGGACAGAAAATGCAGGTTGTCGCCGATGTACTGGGTCGGCGTGTTGATCTCGTGGGCAATGCCGGCGGCCAGCTCGCCGATGGATTCGAGTTTCTGGGCCACGGCCAGCTGGCGTTCCAGGGCCTTGCGCTCGCTGACGTCGAAGACGATCTCGAAAAGCCGCACCTCGCCCCGACGCTTGGCCGAAACCACGGTCTTTATCACCGGCACGGTGCGCCCGTCGGGCCGCATGAGCCGCATTTCCTCGTTGAGGATGTTGCGTTCCATGAGGGGACAGGCCGTCACTTCGCGCCCGTCCATGCCCCGCCAGCAGATCGCCCGGCAAGGCTCGCCCACCAGCTCTTCGCGGGACCGGCCGCACAGTTCCTCGGCCACGGGGTTGACGTCCTCGATGCGCTTGGTCCTGGGGTCGATAATGAAGATCCCGGCCCGGATGCCGGCCAGGATGCGCCGCAGCACCTCCTGCTCGTCGCGCAGGTCCTTTTCCACCCGCTTGCTGTCGGTGACGTCGGTGGCCACGCCGACAATCCCCTGGGGATGACCCTCGGCATCGTCGAACCGGGCGCGGTTGAGCACCAGATGACGCAGCCGGCCCGAAGCGTCCTCCAGCGCCACCTCGAACTCCTGCACGCTGCCCTGGGCCAGGATTTCCCGGTCGCGCTCGGCCAGTTCCTCCCAGAGGTCGTCGGAAAAAATCTCCCGGGCGGTCAGCCCCTGGGCGCTTTCGATGGTCATGCCCAAAAGGGTTGCGCAGGCTTTGTTGATGCTGACGTAATGGCCTGCGGCGTCCTGGACGAAGATGGGATTGACGGCCGCGTCCATGAGGCTGCGCTGGAAGGCGAGCTGGTTGACGAGTTCGGTTTCGGCCCGCTTGCGGGCGGTGATGTCTTCGGTGACGGCCAGCAGGCATTCGGGGCGCCCCTGTTCATCCCGCGCGGCCGTGAGGTTGATGCGACACCAGACCAGGGAGCCGTCCGGGCGCACATACCGCTTCTCCCGGACCACGGAATCCTGGCGGCCGGTCAGCAGGTCCCGAAACGCCGCCTCCAGGCCCTCCAGGTCGCCGGGGTAGGTGAATTCACGGTAGGAACGGCCGATCAATTCCATGGCCGGCCGGCCGAGCAGACGGGCGAAACGTTCGTTGACCTCGATGAAGCGTCCCTCGGGCGTCTGGCGATTGACCCCCACGCCGGCCTGCTCGAAAACGGCCCGGAAACGCCGTTCGCTTTCGGAAAGGTCCTGGCAGCGCCGGGCGAGCATCTCCTCGGCCCGAAGTCGCAGGGCCGTCTCCAGGGCCACGGCCAGCATATGCTGTTCCAGGGGCTTGAGCAGCAGCCCGCTGGGCTTGGCCTGGGCCGCCCGGAACATGATGCCGAGATCCCGCTTGGTCGTGGTGAAGATGACGGAAATATTCCTGGCGGCCACAGTGCGTCCCAGGTCCAGGCCGATGGCGGCATCGGGCGGCGCCAGGTCGATGATGGCGATGTCCGGGGCGAGCCTGGCGACCATGTCCATGGCCGACATCACATCCGTGGCCGGCCCCAGGGCCTGGTAGCCCAAACGCATGAGTTGCGCGCGCAACGCATCGGCCGAGGCAAGGTCGCTCTCGACGATCAGGACGCTTTTACGCCCTTCGGTTTTCTCCCCGTCAGCCATGCCGCACCCACCCCGCCAGGCCTGTGTCTCCTGGCAACTGCCCCACAGTAGGGCAAAAGGGCGCGTGCGTTCAAGTAGAATTCACCGGCAGGCGGCATCTCGGCGCACAGCGGCGGCGGCCTTGGCTCCGGCCTTGGCCACCAGATCGGCCAGAGTGATGGCGTCGAGGCGTTCGTGCATGGCCCGGGCGGCCTCGGCCCAGACCTCGCGAGTCAGGCAGTCGGCCAGACGCGGACAGGCCTGCCCGCCCCCCTCACCGTCGCATTCGACCAGGGACATGTCCCCCTCGAGGGCCCGCACGATGGCCCCGACGGTGATCTCGGACAGGGGCTTGGCCAATTCGTGCCCGCCGCGCGGCCCGCGACGACTGCGCACGAATCCGGCCCCTTTGAGCTCGCGCACGAGCTTTTCCAGATACTTGACGGAAACGCCCTGGCGGGCGGCCACGTCCTTGATGCGCACCGGGCCGTCGGCGGCATGGAGGGCCATGTCCAGGATCATGCGGGTTCCGTAACGGCTTCGGGTGGTGAGCTTCATGGCCGCGGCCTCCTGGCGGGGATTGGGAGGGGAAGGCCGCCGCTGGGGCTGCCATCCATACGAAGATGGTAGACAAACTTATAGGCAGCGTCAACGCGGGGTTATCCCGGGGGAGGGAACCCCTTTTTGCAAAAAGGGGTTCCCTCCCCCGGGAT
>NZ_JBLODY010000031.1:0-48066 GCF_047785625.1 Solidesulfovibrio sp. C21 | reverse complement strand
CCCTTTCTTCAGAAAGGGTTCCCCCCAGCCGCCGGAGGCATCCCCCCCTCCTCCTCTCCCTCACGTCCTACCACAGCGATAGCGCCGCGCCGGCCGAGCAGGCGCAGAAATTCGGCCACGGCCATCTCGGCCTCGCGGGCGTCGAGGTTGTAGCGCCTGGCCAGGTCGGCGGCGATCTCCCCGGCGGAGCGTTTGCCGTCGATGAGCCGCCACACGGCCGAGCCCATGGCGTCGAGTTCCACGGTCTTGCGCAGCACCTTGCCGTCCCACAGGCCGAAACGCCGGGCCAATCCGGCCAGGGCCGGGCGCACGGCCACGGGCAGGGACAGCTGCACCACGCCGGAGGGAGTTTCTGCGGCGCGCACATCGCGGCTGGCCACCGGGGAGAGTGCCATGGCCTGGCGCCGGGTCAGACCGCCGGACTCCAGGGGCACGGGTTTCTTTTTAAAGAGAGACACAGTGCGTTGCCACCTCGGCCAGCCATTGCCGGTCCACGGGTTTGCCCGAGGCGAGCCCCGCGCCGAGCAGTTTGTTGACGCCGGCCTCGTGGCGCATGACGCAAAGCCGCCCCTGCCGGCCAAGGCCCCGGGCCAGCGCGTCGATGACGCCCGTTCCCTGGCGGCTGGCCAGCCAGACCGCCGGAGCCCCGGCAAGACTCCCCGCCTCCCGCCGCGTCCGGTCGTCGCAGCCGAAGGCCAGGGCCGCCACCTCGGCCAGGCGTGAGCGTTCGAGGAGCACATCGGCCGGGGCCAGGCGGACGATGTCCAGGCGCTGCCGCCCGGCGGCGAAAGACAGGGAAAAACGGCCCGGCACGAAGGTGTGGGAACACAGCATGAATCCCGGCGGCGGCGTGAAGGAAAGGCCGAAGAGCCGGAAAGCCGGCGGCCCGGGATCATGATGGCGCAGGCTGGCCAGCACCTTGGCCACCAGACGGCGCATGGCCGCGTCCGGTCCCTCGCCCTCGCCGAAGGCCTGAAACACGGCGGCCAGGCCGCACTCCGGGCAAAAAAGCGCCGCCCCCAGCCCGGCCCGTCCGTTTTTGCTCCAGGAAAGCGGCATCAGCTCGAAATCGGAAAGGGGCTCAAGCCAGCTTTCCGGGAGCGTCGCCCCGGCCGAGGCCTCCCCCTTGGGGGTCAGGGCCCGAAGCGCCGCCTCCATGCCCTGGCGTCCGGCCCGGGGCCGCCATTTGAACTCGAAGGCCGGACCGTCGGGGCCCTCGAAATACAGGTAGCCGAGCCCGAGTCTGGCCGGTCGCCAGTCGCCGGGCACGTCCAGGGACACGCCGTTCCAGGCCACGGGGAAAAAGGCCGGGGCACCGGCGGCAAGCTGCTGTCGCGTCATGTCCTGCTTGTAGGCCAGGGCGGCGGCCCGGGGCAAGGCTTGCGGTTTCGGGGAGGAGGCGGCGGCGCGCGGCCCGACCGGCGTGGGCCCGGTGCGCGGCGTCAAAAGCGCTGCAGCACGACTTTGCTGTGGGGCGGCCCGGCTGTTTGGCCGCGCATTCCCCCTATTACAGTTTGGCAATACGCCCGCCAGCCGGTGCCAACCCTGCGGCGGCAAGAAATATTTTACAATAATGTTCAATATGACAAAGTTGAAACGACACAAAACCGTCTCTTTTCGCTAAACAGCAAAAAAGCACCACACCGGAGATACGGGATAATAATCCCGTTCCATGGCATTTTTCCGGAAACCCCATGCGACAACAACACATTTGTCGCACAGCAGGCCAAAACCCCTGGCCATGCCGGGCCGACATTCTCCCATGGCCCGCATGCACCGGGAAAAAACAATACGGGCCACCGCCCACGGCGCGGCGGCGCAACACCTTTCGCAGCGGAGACCCAACATGCCCTCCCCCTTCGATTCCTCGTAAGCACGGCCCCGAAGGCCTGGGCCGCGCCAGCCCCGGCGCAAGACGCACCATCCCCAACATCCAAGGATTCGGAGGAGAACATGAGAAAAACGCTGCGTTGCCTGCTTCTGGCCCTTTTCATGACCATCATCGCCCTGCCGGCGGTTGTCGGGGCCGAGGAAGCCCCTGTGCCCGATCCCACGGGCGCTTCCGTCGGCACCGCCGCCGACGTCGTGGGAGCCACCGCCGGCGCGCCCACCAAGGAAGATATGGCCACCCTGTCCCAAAACGAGCCCCTGGCCGCCAAACTGGCCGACGTCGTGGGGCATAACCGTATCTCCATCAACGTCGTCTGGACGCTGGTGTGCGGCTTTCTGGTCATGTTCATGCAGGCGGGCTTCGCCCTGGCGGAAACGGGTTTCACCCGCGCCAAGAACGCCGGCCACACCATGGCCATGAACATGATGGTCTACGGCATCGGCATGCTCGGCTACTGGATCTGCGGCTTCGCGCTCCAGATGGGCGGCGTCGGCGGGGTGGCCTCGCTCGGCGGCGGACAGGTGCTGGCCAACGAGTTTTCCATCAGCCTCGGCGGCCACGACTTCGGGCTTTTCGGCACCACGGGCTTTTTCCTGTCCGGCGTGTCCTATGACGCCATCGTGTTCACGATCTTCCTGTTCCAGATGGTCTTCATGGACACCACGGCCACCATCCCGACAGGCACCATGGCCGAGCGCTGGACGTTCAAGTCCTTCGTCTTCTACGGTTTTTTCATCTCCATGTTCGTCTATCCGCTCTACGCCAACTGGGTCTGGGGCGGCGGCTGGCTGTCCTGCCTCGGCAAGTACTTCAGCCTGGGCCATGGCGTGGTCGACTTCGCCGGCTCGTCGGTGGTGCACATGACCGGCGGCGTGACGGCTCTGGCCGGCGGCATCATCCTCGGACCGCGCCTCGGCAAGTACCGCGAGGACGGTACGCCCAACGCCCTGCCCGGCCACCACATTCCCATGGCCATCGCCGGCTGCTTCATCCTGGCCTTCGGCTGGTTCGGCTTCAACGCCGGCTCCACCCTGTCCGGCACGGACCTGCGCATCGGCGTCATCGCCACCAACACCATGCTGGCCTCGGCCGCCGGCGCGTTCTCGTCCATGGTCTACATGTGGACCTTCTACGGCAAGCCCGACATCTCCATGGTGGCCAACGGCCTGCTGGCCGGGCTGGTCGCCATCACCGCGCCGTGCGCCTTCGTCAACTCCGTTTCGGCTGTCATCATCGGGGCCATCGCCGGGGTGCTGTTGTGCATAAGCGTCTTTTTCGTGGAGCGTAAACTCAAGATCGACGACCCGGTCGGCGCCATCTCGGTCCATGGCGTCAACGGCGCGTTCGGCGTCCTTTCGGTGGGCCTTTTCGCCGACGGTACCTACGGCGATGCCTTAAACGGCGTGGACGGCACGGTCAGGGGGCTTTTCTACGGCGACGGCGGCCAGCTCGTGGCCCAGATCGTCGGCATCTGCACCAACTTTGTCTTTGTCTTCGTGGTGATGTATGTCTTTTTCAAGGTGCTTGACCGGATCGTCCCGCTTCGGGTCGATCCCGAGCACGAACTGGAAGGTCTGGACCAGCACGAAGTGGCGGTTACCGCCTATCCGGAATTCGTCCTGCAAAAAACCCACAGGTAAGACGCGGAGAACGCCATGAAAAAAATCGAAGCCATCATCAAGCCGTTCAAGCTTGACGAGGTCAAGGACGCCCTGGACAAGATCGGCATCCATGGGCTCACCGTCACCGAAGTGCGCGGCTACGGCCGCCAGAAAGGCCATGTCGAGGCCTACCGCGGCGTCGAATACCAGGTGCAGTTCAACGCCAAGGTGCGCCTGGACATCGTCGTGCCCGACGAACTGGCCGAAAAGGCCGTGGACGCCATCCGCACCACGGCCAACACCGGCAATATCGGCGACGGCAAAATCTTCGTCTACCCCGTCGAGGGCGTGGTGCGCATCCGCACCGGCGAATCCGGGGACGCGGCCATCTAGCGCCGCCGGAAACCGGCAATACGAAAGGGACGTGGGCGACCGCGTCCCTTTTTTCGTTGCTTCGACTTGACTTAAGTCATGCCGCCATTCCCCGCGCCAAAGCAGACTGCCTCCCGGAGGAAGCAGCACATGACGTACACGCAGGAGCCCGTCCCGACGAACAGGGACGGCTTTTTCCGCAAAATGCGCGGCGGCGGGACCTGCCCGTCCTGCGCCTGTCCGGCCGAGATCCTTTGGTCTTTCATCGGGGCCATGGGCGGCATTGGCCTTGTCGCCTGGCTGCACAGGAATGTGGCCGATCCGGCGGGATTGAGCCTTTTGATCGGCTCGTTCGGGGCCTCGGCGGTGCTGCTCTACGGCGCGCCCCAAAGTCCCCTGGCCCAGCCGCGAAACCTGCTCGGCGGCCATTTTCTGTCCGCCCTGTTCGGGGTCTCGGTGCGCCTGCTCGTGCCGGGTCCGTCCTGGCTGGCCTGCGCCCTGGCCGTGGCCGGGGCCATCGCCCTCATGCACGCCACGGGAACGCTCCATCCCCCGGGAGGCGCGACAGCACTCATCGCCGTCACCGCCGGGCCGAAGCTCGCCTCCCTGGGCTACCTCTTCGCCCTGATCCCGGCGCTCTCCGGCGCGGCGGTCATGCTGGTCGTGGCCCTCGTCGCCAACAACCTGGCCCCGGGCCGACGGTACCCGGAATATTGGCTTTGAGGGGGGAAGAAGAGAACGGAAGAGAATGCGAGAGGGGAAACCCTTTGAAAAGGGTTCTCCCCTCTCGCGCTCTCCCCTTCCTCAACTTTTTAGCGGGAAGTGCCCCACGGAGGACTTTCCGTTCTCAAGCAGCGATCTTTCAATACCCGGGAGCGGGCAGGTCGAGCACCATTTTGATATTCTCGCGCAGCACCGTGTTGCGGGCGTCGCTGACGCGTTCGACAACGCGGAACCCGGCTTTTTCGTACATGCGGCGCGACACGGGCAGGCCGTCCACGGTCCAAAGCGACATCCGGCCGCCCCCGCGTTCCCGCCACCAGGCCATGGCCCGGATAAAAAGCGCCTTGCCGATGCCGTTGCCCTGCCAGGCCGGGTCCACGAGGAAAAAGCGCAAGTGCGCCCCGTCCGCCCCGGAAGCGCGGCCGATGACGGCAATGGACCCGACCAGTACCTCGCCGGCATACGCCGCAAGCATCAGGTCCCTGTCCGGGTTGTAGCCCTCTATGAACGCGCACACGTCGCGCACGGCCATCACCTCATACGCTGCGCCCGCGCCCCAGACCTTGGCGTAATACCGGCCGAGCAGCGCGCCCACGCCGCCGATCAGCCCCGGCGCATAGCCGATGCGGATTGAGACCCCGCCGCCGGCCAAAACCTGTGCCGCTTCCTCCCGGCGCGTCGCGCCGTATTCCCTAGCGCGTGCCATCTCGCTCACTCCTTTCACAGGGGCCTTGCCGCCTGCCACAAGGCTTCAAAGGCCAGGGACAGCATGGCCGCCACCCCCCGGTTATAAATGACCACCGCCGTGAAATGCGGCGGCCCGCCGGCCGGGTCCTGCATGGAAAGCAGCGCCACCTCGTCGTCGAAGGCCTGCATCTTGAGCGGCAGCGAGTCGGCCACGCGCAGCGCCAACCCCTGGCCGCAAAGCGTCTCCAGCAGGACGCCCAGTTCCGGATCATCCAGTATGGCCGCGTCGCAAAGGGCCCGGTAGCCGAGCCCCCGGCCGAGCGGCGCCTGCATGAAGGTGGTGTTTTGCTCCACGGACAGGATCATGGGCCGGGTGATGCACGAGGCGACCGACCGCCTAGCCTCCCGGGCCAGGGCAAGCGCCCGGTGGGCGATGCGGGTCGGCCCCGAAAGCACCTCGACATAGGCCAGGGGATCGTTCTGCCCCCGGCCCGAGGTGAAGAGAGGCCCCAGGGCCGTGGCCAATCGGGTCGCCAGGGCCTTGGTCGTCTCCCGCTCCCGGGCCAGAGCCGCCTCCCGCTCCCGGGCCAGCAAATCGAGCCCCACCGCCGGGTCCACGGCCACAAAGGCCTTGGGCGAAACGTCCCGGGCCAGACACAGCCCCTTGGCGGCCAGGGAGGCCAGCACGTCGTACACGCGCTGCCTGGGGATGCCGGACCGGGCCGCCACCTCGGCCGACGTCAGTTCCGGCCGGCCGAGCAGCGCCAGATACGCTCCGGCCTCGTAGGCCGTCAGCCCCAGGGCCGTCAGTTCCTGCGGATCGATCGCCATTTGTCACCATCCTTCAGTGATGGCTATTTTCTAGCACCACTGTACAGTGGTGTCAACTGAACCGCCACGCTCCTTGCCAGGAAGCGTGGCCGGGGCTATTGCGCCTGGACGCGAAGTTGCCGGACGACCGCACACCCTCATCGCCCTTTCCTTCGCCCGCATCCGTAACCTCAAGTCCGGGACCCGCATGGATTTTACCGCGCCTTCGCAGATTGTCGGTTATGTCGCGTTCGCGCTCGGGATCTTCGCCTTTGCCCAGCGCATCGACTGGCGGCTCAAGTTTCTGGTGGCCAGCGAATGCGTGGCCTACACGCTGCACTTCTACCTGCTCGGCAACAATGCCGCGGCGGTCAGCGCGGCCCTGTCGGCCATGCGGACCTTTACCTCGCTCAAGACCCGCTCGCCGTGGGTGGCGGGATTCTTTCTGGCGCTCAACCTCGTGCTCGGCGTGGCCGTGGCCACGTCGTGGACGGCGGTCTTTCCCATCATGGCCGGACTGTCGGGCACGGTGGCGGTCTTTCTCCTGCGGGGGATCGGCATGCGGCTCGGACTGATGTGCGCGACGCTTTGCTGGCTGACCAACAACATCCTGTCGGGCTCCATCGGCGGCACGATGCTCGAATCGTCCATCGCCGTGGTCAACGCCACGACCATGCTGCGGCTGTGGCGGGCGGGCAGACTGCGCTAAAAGGAAAGCCGATCCGGACAAAGGATCGGAGCGGGCGGGGATCGGCGCGGGGAAAAAGCGTCTAGAGGATGGGGTCCATGGGCAGGACGAAAAAGAAGTTGTTGCCGAGCGACGTGGCCTCGTAGCCCTCGACCCCGCCGTGCAGCCGCACCACCTCGCGGATGAAGTACAGGCCGTGGCCGGTGCCGTACTCGCCCGAGGCGTTCTCCCCCCGCACCCCCTCCTCGAACAGGTGCGCGGCGGTCTCCGGCGGAATGGGCGGCCCGGAAGTGAAAACGTTGAGCTTGATGCCGTCGCGGCCGGGCCCGAAGAAATTCTCCTTGCGCTCCCAGCCAAAGGAAATGAACCGGCGCTTGCGGCCGGAACCGTCCACCACCTCGCGGGTGTACTTGACCGCGTTGGAAAAAAGATTGGCGTAGACTTGGCTGATAAGCCCGATGTCGACCACCACCTCGATTTCCTGATCCGGCACGCCGCCAAGGGAGGTGTCGATCTCGATGCCGCGTTCCTCGAAGCGGGGGCGGTAGCGTTCGAGCTGCAGGTCGATGACCTGCTTTTTGAAGTTGCAGGCCCGCTTCTCCAGCACATAGCGCCCTTCCTCGAAATGGGAGCGCCGCAGGAGCGTCTCCAGAAAAAGGCTGGTCTGTTCGTAGTGGGTGAGGATCTGACGATACTGGTCCATGAGTCCTTCATGGATGTAGCCCAGATCCCGCAGGAGCTTGTCCTGGGCGGGGCTTATCGCCTGCCCTTCCCCGGCTTCGCCCTCGAAGGACTGCTTGAGCTTCCATTCGAAGAACTTGAGCAGGTCGATTTTTGAGCGCAACCGCTTGTAATACAGCTTGAAATAGATGTTGGGCACGATGACGTTGTGCCCGATGTCCTTGACCAGGCTGCGGATGAAGTGGAGGTGCTCCTTGTTCTTGTTGGCCAGGATGCGGTTGTGGAGCTGGTAGCCGAAGCGGTTGGCATAGCGCTCGAAAAAAAGCTGGTCGTGTTCGCTCAGGCGGCTGGCCGGGAATATCTCGAGCATGCCGAAGACGTCCTCCCGGGGCGTGAACGGCAATTGCGAAATGAGTTCGTGGTTGCCCTTGATGGGGATTAAAAGCTTGTCCTCGCGCACCATGGCCTTTTGCGGAAAGGGCAGATCCCCAAGCTCCCCGGCGTCCTTGGGCGGGCATTTGTAGGCGCAACGCCGGATCGAGCCGCTCTTGCTGTCCAGGACATACAGGTTGCAGTCGATGTTGAAAAACATCTTGGGGATGAGCAGGCACACCGCATAGAGATGCTCCAGGGTCGGAAACTCCTGGGCCAGATCGAAAAAAACGTTGAGGGAGATACTTTGCAGGGCCGAAAAACTGTAGGCCTCGTAGTCGTCCATTTTCTGATGGACGCGGCGGGCCACGGCCTCGAGCACGTCACGGTCGAGGACGGACGAATCTTCCGAAGCGCCAAGGCTTAGGACCGTAAGCGTCTCGGCAACGTCCCTGGCGCTGGTCATGCGGGTCCTCCGGGTAGGGATGCAGTTCATTCCCCCATACCCGCGTTAGACGGTGAAGACAATACGGCGTCACCTAATCGATATGAATTTCAATGGGGCCGGGAGCAAAGCCCTTGAGTTCGGAGAGAAGCCCCCGGATGCCGGAAGCCAGAATGCGCTCCACGAAGGGATTGACGGTGAGCTGCCGGCCGCCGACGGTCACGGACAGGCCCACGCGGGTGGTGGCGCAGTCGTCGGGCGTGGCCCGGCCGGCCAGGATGTCGGCGGCCAGTTCGCCGCAGCCTTCCCGGCCGCAGGCCCCGCAGTCGAGACCGGGCAGGGCGAAACCTTTTTCCAGGACCGCCTCGGCCACGGCTTCCAGGCTTTCGAAATGGGGCAGCCCGGGGGCGCGCACCGTCCCGTAGGTCCCAAGGACGAGCCCCGGGGCGGAGAGCGCCTCGGCCTCGGCCGGCTCGCGCAACACCAGCACGCGCGGGGCCACGGCATGTTCCCGGCCGCCCTCGATCACCAGCACCTCGCCGTCGAGCATGGCGATCATGTCCGAAATCTTGCGCGGATCGTTCCAGAAAAGCGCGCTCTCCCGGGCGGCGATGGCCCCCACCGTGCGGCAATGCGCCAGGAACCGGTCGGTGTCCGTATCCTCCTTGTCGAGTCCCGGGTTGTGCGTGCACTTGAGCGCGCACGGCACGACACCCAGGCTGGAGAACCGCGCCAGCAGCGCCTCGCACAAGGCGGTCTTGCCGGATTTCTTGAACCCCAGAACCTGCACCCCTTTTCTCATGCCATCCTCCCGGGTTTGCCCGTTTCGCGGCCTTGCGTCGCCTCCGACATGGCAAGCCCGCCCTCGCGCAACTTGAGCTTGCTGTCGCACACCGCGTCCAGCCAGCGCTGGTCATGGCCGCTTATGACCAGGGTCGTGCCGTGTTCCTCCCGGGCGGCAAAGACCGCCCGGCGCACCAGCTCGGCGCTGTCCTTGTCCAGGTTGGCCGTGGGTTCGTCGAGCAGCAGCACCCTGGGCCGCAAGGCGAGCCTGGCCGCCAGGGCCACCCGCTTGACCTCGCCGCCGGAAAGCTGCCGCCAGGACCGTGGCGCGAAACGGCCCGGGTCGAGCCCCACGGCGGCCAGGGCCGTGTCCACGCGTTCCCGGATATCCTTCGCGCCCGCGCCCCGCACCAAAAGCCCGTAGCCCACGTTGGCCCGCACCGAACGCTTGAGCAGATACGGCTCCTGGGGAAAATAGGTGACTTCGCCGCGCAGGGCAAACTCGCGGCCAAGGGTCGGCTTCCCCCGGTAGCGCACCACGCCCGTAGCCGGGGATTCCAGAAAGGCCAGCAAACGCAAAAGCGTGCTCTTGCCGCCGCCGTTTGGTCCGGCAAGCCCCGTAATGGAGCCCGGCGCGATGACCAGGCGCGGGATATCGAGCACGACCCTCCCGTCATAGCGCTGGGTCACGTTCTCCAGCTCGTAGAGCGCGTCCATCAGCCGGCCCTCCGGCGGCAGACCGCCGCGATCAGGTTGACGGCGAAGGCGATGACCATGAGCACGATGCCGAGGGCAATGCCGGTTGCGAACTCGCCCTTGCCCGTCTCCAGGGCGATGGCCGTGGTGATGGTGCGGGTGTCCCACTTGATGTTGCCGCCAAGCATCATGGAAATGCCGATTTCGGACACGATGCGGCCGAAGGCGGCGGTGGTGGCGAGCAGCATGCCGAAGCGGGCCTCGGACAAGGTGGCCAGGAACAGATGACGCGGCTTGGCCCCGAGGGTGAGCAGGGTCGGGCGCAGCCTGGAATCGAGACTTTCCACGGCCTGGGCCGTCAGCGCGATGACGATGGGCAGCCCCAGGATGGTGAGCCCCACGGCCATGCCCGGCACGGTGAATAAAAGCTCCCAATTCCCGAGCGGCCCGCGCCGGGAGACGAAGGCATACACCACGAGCCCGATGACCACCGTGGGAAAGGAAAGAAAGGTTTCGACCACCAGCCGCACGGCCCGCTTGCCCGGAAACTCGTGGTAGCCGAGCACAAACCCGGCGGGCGCGCCGAGCATGAGGGTTGCGATCATGGCCTCGAAGGTGACGATCAGGGTGGTCCAGACAGCGGAAAAGGTTTCCGGATCGCCGTGCGCCAGAAGGGCCAGGGCCTGGCGTAGTCCGTCGAGAATATAATTCATAAGGGGCGGTTACCTCCGGCCGGGCCCTTGCGTGCCCGGCCGGTATGGGAATGCGGCGTCCTTATTTGGCGGCATTGGGCGTAAAGAGCTTTTTCCCCTTGAGGGTGAAATCGCCCACGAGCATTTGTCCCTTTGGTGACGCCAGCCACTCGCGAAACTTCTCGGCGGCCTTGAAGTTGGTGTTCTCGCAATTGTCCGGATTGACGGTGATGACGCTGTACTGATTGAGCAGCGGCTTGTCGCCCTCGACCAGCACGACCAGGGGCGGCTTGCCCCCGGCCTGGTCGGCGTACTTGATGTACGTGCCGCGATCGACCAGGGTGTAGGTGCCGCGTTCGCCGGCGATGTTGAGCGTCTTCATCATGCCCTGGCCCACCGAGGCGTACCAGGAATCCTTGTCCGGCACGGCCATGCCGGCGGACTTCCACAGGGCCTTTTCCTTCTTATGGGTGCCCGAATCATCGCCACGGCTCACGAAAGGCGCCTTGGCCGCGGCGATGGCCGCCAGAGCCTCGCCGGCCTTCTTGCCCTTGACCTTGGCCGGATCGGTCGCCGGGCCGACCAGCACGAAGTCGTTGTACATGACTTCGGTACGGTTAACGCCGTTGCCGTCCTCCACGAATTTTTTCTCGGCAGCCGGGGCATGGACCAGCAGCACGTCCACATCGCAGTTGCGGCCATGCTCCAGGGCCTTGCCCGTGCCAACGGCCACCCATTTGAGGGTGATGCCGGTGTCCTTTTTAAAGGCGTCGGCCAGAACCGGCAGCAGCCCGGTATCGTCGGTGCTGGTGGTGGTGGCCATCATCAGGGTTTCGTCCTTGGCCAAAGCCGGCCCGGCGCACAACACGGCAATGGCAACTGCCGCAAGCACCCAGCGCAAGGTTTTCAAACGCATCGCTTCCTCCTCTCTTTTCCACTGGTTAGCAATAGTCCGTCATGATTCTGAAATAGCCTATGAACGCTGTCAAGGCGACCCCTGGGCGGAAATTTGCGAAAAAAACCATTCCCGGCCCTAATGCCTTTTGCGGACAGGACGATAGGAGCAATGACAAGCTTGGTTTTATGCCTCAACTGCAATACGACTGCTACTCCTTCACAACACTCGCTTTTTCAACAGGTTATTTTCCGATTCATTCCTGTGATTTTCCACATGCGCGAGAGAAGCGTTGATTTCTCCCTCTGAGTCCACAGAATTTTTCTTTATTTTCGCCTAAAGGGTTTTCCCCTTAGGCCGATAGGTGAGGCAAGCAGCCACTCACAGCACGAGAATGGCAGCGATTGATCGGCTAGGGATGTTTACCAGCGAGTCAATACGATGGAGCAGACCGGCACAAGCCGTTCACCTCAAGTAACCCCATGCTGCCGGCGAGCTCTTCGCTTACATGGGTAGCAAGCTGGATGCACGCACTTTTCAAGGAGGAAAAGCCATGGCTCTCTCAATCAACAACAACCTGATGGCCAATACTGTTTCGCGGAACCTGAACAATTCCTACTCCGCTCTGGCCACTTCGACCCAACGTCTGTCCTCGGGCCTGCGCATCAACACCGCGGCTGACGACGCCGCCGGTCTGGCCATTCGCGAGCTCATGCGCTCGGACGTCGCCGCCATCAACCAGGGCGTTCGAAACGCCAACGACGCCATCTCCATGATCCAGACCGCCGACGGCGCGCTCCAGGTCGTGGACGAAAAGCTCATCCGCATGAAGGAACTGGCCGAACAGGCTTCCACCGGTACCTACACCTCGGATCAGCGCCTCATCATCGACTCCGAATACCAGGCCATGGCCTCGGAAATCACCCGTATCGCCAGCGCCACGGACTTCAACGGCATTTATCTCCTGAACGGCAACCTGTCCGGCAGCACCCACAGCGGCGCGGGGTTGAACGCCTCCGGCAAGCTCAAGGTGCACTTCGGTTCCGGCAACCAGAGCGCCGAGGACTACTACTACGTCCAGATCGGCACTTCCACCGCTTCCGCCCTGGGCGTGGGCCTGGGCGCCGCATCCGGCGCTACCGGCCGCAGCATCTCCACCCAGGAACTGGCCCAGAAGGCCCTCGACGCCATCCAGACGGCCATCGTGTCCAAGGACAAGATCCGGGCCAACCTGGGCGCCCTGCAAAACCGCCTGGAGAACACCATCTCCAACCTGCAGGTCCAGAGCGAAAACCTGAAGGCCGCCGAATCCCAGATCTCCGACGTGGATGTGGCGACCGAAATGACCCAGTTCGTCAAGAAGCAGATCCTGACCCAGTCGGCGGTGGCCATGTTGTCCCAGGCCAACTCCCTGCCCAAGATGGCCATGCAGCTCATCCAGGGTTAATAAGAAGCGCTTTCCCAAACAACAAAAGCCCGCTCCGGTCCAGGCCGGGGCGGGCTTTGTCGTTTGGGAAAGGTCCTACAGGCTTTCGCTGGCCGCCAAAAAAAAACGCAAGGCGGGAAACATATAGCGCCGGCCGTGATAAACGATATAGAAACTGCGCCGCATGACCAGTCCCGGCGTTTCCAGAAGCGTCACCGCCCCGCTTTCCAGGTAACCGCGGGCGGCCATACGGGATACGACCGACACCCCGAGACCGGCGGCCACGCATTCAAGCACCGCCAGCGACGAATGCACCTGCAACACCGTACGCAGGTGCCGCGGGTCGACGCCGGCCGCGGCAAGTCCCTCTTCCATGGCCTGTCGCGTGCCGGACCCCGGTTCGCGCATGACCCAGGGCAGTTCGGTCAGGCGTTGCCGCCAGTCGTCGCCGTCAGGACGGACAAGGGCCTGGGCGCGGGAACCGACAAGAACCAGCGAGTCCTCAAGGATCGACCGGCAGGCCAGCTCCGGCTGTCGCGCCGGCGCGCCGATGATGCCCACATGGGACTCGCCGGCCGCCACCATGGCCGTGATTTCCGAGGTGTCGCCGCCGCGCAGGTCCACGCGCACTTCGGGATACTGGTTGAGAAAACGGGCCACGAGTCCGGGAATGATGTATTGGGCCGGGATGGTGCTGCCGCCGATGACAAGGTCCCCGGAGACCCGCTGGGACAAGGCCAGGATATCGGCCTTGGCCATGTCAAGCTGACTGAAGATGGTGGTGCAGTAGCGATGGAGCACGTCGCCGGCCTGGGTCGGCAGCACGGTGCGGCCAAGACGATCGAAAAGCTGTGCCCCGAGTTCCTCTTCCAAGGCCATGATGTGGGCGCTGATCGTCGGCTGGGACAGCATGAGCTCCTCGCCGGCCTTGGAAAAACTGCGCAAATCATAGACTTTGGCAAAGGCCTGAAGACGACGAACATCCATCTCCGCCATCCTTCCCATAGAAAAAAACTATAGATACGCGTAAAAAAAAAGCAGGGCCGTATAACCGGCCCTGCCTGATACTATTCCTGAGACTCGCCTTCGGCCGGGGCAGCCGGCGTCTCGGCGGGAGTGGCGGCGGGAGCGGGCTTGGCCTCGACGGCCGCCTCGCCCTCACGGCGGGTCAGCTCGATGATGGCCATGGCGGCGCAATCGCCGTTTCGCGGCAGGCTCAGCTTGACCACGCGGGTGTACCCGCCACCCTGTCCGCGAAAACGGGGACCGACCTCGTCGAAGAGGCGGGCGACCAGCTGGTGGTTCTCCAGAACCTTGTAGGCCAGGCGACGGGCGTGCACGCTGTCGGTCTGGGACAGGGTCACCAGATGCTCGACAACGCCGCGCAACTCCTTGGCCTTGTGTTCGGTGGTACGAATGCGCTCGTGGACAAGAAGCGAGCGCGCCATATTACGCAGCATGGCCTTCCGATGGGGGGCGGACCTGCCAAATTTGCGTCCGGATTTTTTATGTCTCATCGACCTGCTTCCTCTTGAGCCATTCCTGGTATTTTTGCTCGAAGTTCTCGATGCGCATGCCGAATTCCAGGCCCATGTCTTCAAGCACCCGGCGAATTTCCTCAAGGGACTTCTTGCCGAAGTTCTTGGTCTTGAGCATCTCGTTTTCGGTCTTCTGCATGAGTTCGCCGACAGTTTGGATGTTGGCGGACTTTAAGCAGTTGGTCGCGCGCACGGAAAGTTCGAGCTCGTCTATGCTTTTGAAAAGGCTGGGATTGAGTTCGATGTCGTCGCGGCGGCGAGCCTTGTCGGCTTCGGACTCTTTCTCGTCGAAGTTGATAAAGACAGTCAGCTGGTCCTTGAGGATCTTGGCGCTGTAGGAAATGGCGTCCTCAGGAGAGATGGAGCCGTCGGTATCCACCTCAAGCACAAGCTTGTCGTAGTTGGTCATCTGGCCGACGCGGGCCTGTTCGATGGTGTAGGCCACCTTCTTGACCGGCGAAAAGCTGGAATCAAGCAGGATCAGGCCGATTTCCGAATCGAGCCCCTCGTGCATGTCGGCCGTGACATAGCCCTTGCCCATACGCACTTCGAGTTCGATGCGGAAGTCGCGGTCATCGGAAAGGGTGGCAATCAGCACATCCTCGCTTAAGACCGAAACATTCTGGTTGCCCTGGATGGCGCTGGCCAGAACCTCGCCTTTTTTATTGGCGAAAAGCGTCAGCCGCTGCGGGTCTTCGGTGGCCATGGCCAGCCGGACCTGTTTGAGGTTGAGGATGATTTCGGTCACATCCTCGATGACTCCCGGGATGGTCGAGAACTCGTGCTGCACGCCCTCAATGCGGGCGGCGACGATGGCCGCGCCCTGGAGGGAAGACAACAGCACCCGGCGCAACGCATTGCCGAGTGTGGTGCCGAACCCTCGTTCCAGGGGCTCGCACACGAACCGACCGTGGGTATCGGTCGAGTCGGAATCCCGTTCAAGGGTTTCCGGCTTGACCAACTCGGTCCAGTTCCGGGAGTTGATGAGCCGTTGGCCGTTGCGAATCAACATGGCGTCACCTTATGCAAAGCGTACTTTGCCGATTACTTGGAGTAAAGCTCGACGATGAGCTGCTCGTTGATCGGGAACTGCACGTCCTCGCGGGTGGGCAGGGCGTTGACCTTGCCTTTGAGCTTCTCGCCGTCCACTTCGAGCCAAGCCGGGCAGCCACGACGGGCGATGACCTGCTGGGCCTCCAGGATGATGGGGGACTGGCGGTTGCGCTCACGCACTTCGATGACGTCGCCGACCTTGACCTGGAGCGAAGGGATGGTCACGCGGCGGCCGTTGACGGTAAAGATGCCGTGCCGCACGAACTGGCGGGCCTGGTTGCGCGAAGTGGCGAAACCGAGGCGGTAGATCACGTTGTCCATGCGCCGCTCGAGAAAGCAAAGCAGGTTTTCGCCGGTGACGCCTTTTTTCATGTCGGCGCGCTGGAAATAGGCGCGGAACTGCCCTTCCAGGATGCCGTACATGCGGCGGGTCTTTTGCTTCTCGCGCAACATAACAGCGTAGTCGCTCACCTTTTTGCGAATCCGGCCGTGCTGCCCGGGGGCATACGGACGGCGCTCGTAAGCGCACTTATCGGTATAGCAGCGATCGCCCTTCAAAAACAGCTTCGCCCCTTCACGGCGGCAAATCCGGCATTTCGCTTCTGTGTATCGTGCCAAGGTCGTTCCTCCTCAATGTGCCGCGGACCGTCTTGCGTATTTATTCCCGGTCCCGCTTTCTCGTCTGGTTGCGTGCAGTCGGGCCGGGATGGCCCCGCGGCGAACCGAATGCCACTTCAGGCCCCCAAGGGGCCTGCTCGAAATATTTCCGCTTCTGCCCGGTGCCCCGACCAGGCGCGTCGCACCTTAGACGCGACGCCGTTTGGGCGGACGACAGCCGTTGTGGGGAATGGGCGTGATGTCGCGGATGAAGCTGACCTTGAACCCGGCATTGTGAATGGCGCGCATGGCGGCCTCACGTCCCGAGCCCGGCCCCTTGACCAGGATGCCGACGGTACGCATGCCGTTTTCCTGGGCCTTGCGGGCAGCGTTTTCAGCCGCAACCTGCGCGGCGAAGGGGGTGGATTTGCGCGACCCCTTGAAACCAGCGCCGCCAGAGGTGGCCCAGCTCACCACGTTGCCCTTCTGGTCAGTGAAGGTCACGATGGTGTTGTTAAACGAGGCCTGAATGTGGGCCACACCCACGGGAATGTTCTTGCGTTCCTTTTTGCCAATGCGGCGCGGTTTCGCCATGGATATATCTCCGAAACGGCCCGTAGCGGGCTCGTCGCGTGGTTGTTTACGGTTACTTTTTCTTCTTGGCCATCACGCCGCGACGCGGGCCCTTGCGGGTGCGCGAATTGGTGTGGGTGCGCTGTCCGCGGCAGGGAAGCCCGCGACGGTGGCGAAACCCACGATAGCAGCCGATGTCCATGAGGCGCTTGATATTGGCGGTTACATCACGCCGCAAATCGCCCTCGACCTTGAAATTGGCCTCGATTTCCTTGCGGATGGTGTTGGTTTCCTCGGGGGTGAGGGCGTCTGAATTTTTCGTCCAATCGACGCCTGTTGCCTCAAGGATCGTCAGGGCCGTGGAACGGCCGATGCCGAAGATGTAGGTCAGCGCGATATCCATCCGCTTATTTTTGGGAAGGTCGACTCCCGCGATTCTGGCCACGACGTTCCTCCGTTATCCCTGACGCTGTTTGTGCCGGGGGTTCTCGCAGATCACCCGAACCACGCCGTGACGCCGGATGATTTTGCACTTAGGACAAAGTTTTTTCACCGAAGGTCTGACTTTCATGTCGCTCTCTCTCCGTATCCCGGCGATGGAAACGACCGGTGCCTACCGGCATCGGTCGCATCAATCAACCAGGCTTAAAATCCGAGGTCCGTTTTTGGTCACTGCCACCGTGTGCTCGAAATGAGCCGAGAGGCTGCGGTCCTTGGTCACGGCCGTCCAATTGTCGGACAGCACTTCGACGTCGGGGCCACCGGCGGTCACCATGGGTTCGATGGCCAGCACCATCCCGGGCTGCAACGGTACGGGGTGGGCGTCCTGCGGCTCGAAATTCGGGATTTCGGGCTTTTCGTGAAGCTTCCTCCCGATGCCGTGACCAACAAATCGTTTTACAACACTTAGGCCATGTCCTTCAACATATTTTTGCACGGCCCGCGAAATATCATACAGGTCATTGCCGGTCCGAGCGTTGGTGATGCCCGTTGCCAGCGATTCCCGCGTCACCTGCAAAAGCGTCGTTGCGGCCTCGTCGATCTGCCCCACCGGGGCGGTCGTGGCCGCATCGCCGTAAAACCCGTCGTAGACCACGCCCATGTCGAAACTGACGATGTCCCCTTCCTTGAGCTCCCGGTCGGACGGAAAGCCATGCACGACTTCTTCGTTGACCGAGCAACACAAGGCGTAAGGAAATCCGTACATGCCCAGAAATGCCGGCTTGACCTTGAAATCATCACACCGTTTGCGTGCGATCTCCTCGAATTGCATGGTCCGCACACCCGGCTTGACCGCTTCCGTCATCTCTTGCAAAATGATGGCCACGATCCGACAAGCCTGCCGCATGGAAGCAATCTCAAGGTCATTTTTGAGGAATATCCCCCTGACCTTCTTCAAAACGACTACCTGCCCTTGATCCTCCCCTTCTGCATGAGACCCTCATACTGTCGGGAGATCAGATAGGACTCGATCTGCGACATGAAATCCATGGCGACGCCAACAACAATCAGAAGCGAGGTGCCACCGAAGTAGAACGGCACGTTGAATTGCTGGATCATCACCATAGGCAACACGCAGACCACGGATATATAGAGTGAACCCCAAAGCGTGATGCGCGCCAAGACCTTGTCGATGAACTCCTTGGTCTTGGCCCCGGGACGAATACCCGGGATGAACCCACCTTGCTTGCGGATATTTTCGGCAATATCGGCCGGATCAAAAATGATGGCCGTATAAAAGTAACAAAAGAAGACGATCAGCGTCACGAAGATCACATTGTAGGTGATCGTCTGGGGGCTGAAAAAAGCGGCCACGCTTTTGAGCCACGGTACGCTGGAGAACTCGCCCAAAGTCGCCGGGAAAAGCAGGATGGAGGAGGCGAAAATGGGCGGAATCACGCCGGCGGTATTGACCCGGAGCGGCAGATGCGTGGTCTGCCCGCCATACATTTTACGCCCCACCATGCGCTTGGCGTATTGGATGGGGATGCGCCGCTGCCCGCGCTCCATGAACACGATGGCGGCCAGGACGGCCAGCATCAGCACCACGAGGAACACAAGGACGAAAAGCGAAATCTCACCGGCCTTGAGCAGATCGAAGGTGGACAGCACGGCCCGGGGCAACCCGGCCACGATACCGGCATAGATGATCATGGAAATGCCGTTGCCGATGCCTTTCTCGGTCATCAACTCGCCAAGCCACATCAGGAAGATCGTGCCCGCGGTCAAGGTCAGGATGGTCATGAGCCGAAAGCTCCAGCCGGCCATGATGACCACCGGCGCGCCGGTCGGGCTGGCCATGCTCTCCAGGCCCACGGCAATGCCGAAGCCCTGGATGATGGTGATGAGCACCGTGCCGTAGCGGGTGTATTGGGTGATCTTCTTGCGCCCGGCCGCCCCCTCCTCCTTTTGCATCTTGGCCAGTTCGGGGCTGACCACGGTCAGCAACTGGATGATGATGGAGGAGGAGATGTAGGGCATGATTCCCAGGGCGAAGATGGAAAGGTTACGCAAACCGCCGCCGGAGAACATATCGAAGAGGCCGAACAGGGTGTTCTTGGCGCTCTCGAAGAAATCCGCCAGCGCGGTCGAATCCACCCCCGGTACCGGCACATGCACGCCGATACGGTAGATGGCCACCAGAAAAAACGTCCAAAGGAGCTTTTTTTTCAGCTCCGGCAGACGGGCCAGATTTTCGACTCCGGTAAGTGCCACTGCAACTTCCGTTATGCTTCGGTTGCGGGTTCGGCTTCGACGGCGCCGAGCATCACGGCCTTGCCGCCGGCAGCGGTGATCTTCTCGGCGGCCTTGGCGCTGAAGCGATGGGCCTCAACGGTCACGGCCGAAGACACGTCACCCTGGCTCAGGATCTTCACCAACGCGCCCGCACTGGCCAGGCCACGCTCGTAAATGTCGTCCAGGCTGATCTCGGTCTTGCCCGCGAAAGCGGACAAGAGCCGTTCCAGATTCAGCGGCTGGTAGACGATCTTGAACTTGTAGTTCTTAAATCCCCGTTTGGGCAGCCGACGGGCCAAGGGCATCTGGCCGCCTTCGAACCAGGGGCGTTCGGAAACGCCCGCACGGGCATTCTGGCCCTTGTTACCCTTGCCGGCGGTGCAGCCCTGACCGGTGGCGCGGCCGCGACCAAGGCGCTTGCGGCTGGCGCGCTCCTCGGGGAACGGATAGATCTCGTGGAGTTTCATGATTCGGTAACCTCAACCAGATGCTTGACCTTCTCGATCATGCCGAGCACGGTGTCGGACTTCTCGAAGGAACGTTCCTGCCGAATCTTTTTCAGCCCAAGCGCGGCCAGCGTGCCGCGCTGCTTGGGCGTATTGCCGTAGCGCCTTTTGAGCAGCTTGACGGTAATCGTAGCCATGGCGGTCTCCCTTATTTGCGCGGGGTGGCCAGAGCCTTGCCGCGCATGGCGCCGACGCTCTCGGCGCTGCGCAGCGAAGCCAGACCTTCCATGGTGGCGCGCAGGACATTGTGCGGATTGTTGGTGCCGATGGCCTTGGTCAGGATGTCGTTGACGCCGCAGGCTTCCATGATCGCCCGCACCGGGCCGCCGGCGATGATGCCGGTACCCTTGGAAGCGGGTTTGAGCATGACGCGGCCGGCACCGAACTGGCCAAGAACCTCGTAGGGCAACGTGCCGTCGAGCAGGGGAATGCTGATCATGCCTTTTCTGGCCTGCTCGGTGGCCTTGCGGATGGCCTCGGGGACCTCGTTGGCCTTGCCGAGTCCGCAGCCCACCGACCCTTTGCCGTCGCCGACGACGACCAGGGCGCTGAAGCTGAACCGGCGGCCGCCTTTGACGACCTTGGCCACGCGGTTGAGGTACACGATCTTTTCGATCTGTCCGAGGTCGGACTGTTGGTCCATGCCGTCATCCTTACGTCGATTAGAATTTGAGGCCGCCATCCCGGGCTCCGTCGGCAAGGGCTTTGATCCTGCCGTGGTAGAGGTAGCCGCTTCGGTCAAAGACAACGGCTTCAATTTTGCGTTCCAGGGCCTTTTGCGCCAGATCCTTGCCGACCTTGGTTGCGGCTTCCTTGTCGGCCTTGAGCGGCACGTCGGCCTTGCCCAGGGTCAGGCTCGAGGAAGATACCAGGGTCTGGCCGGAGAGATCGTCGATCACCTGGGCATAGATGTGCCGGTTGGACCGGAACACAACCAGGCGGGGACGCTCGGCGCTGCCGACCAGCTTCTTGCGGATGCGGACTTTCCGGCGCGCACGCGCCAGGGTCTTACTCATCTTCATGATGCGGTCCTATTTCTTGCCGCCGGACTTACCGGCCTTGCGGCGAATGGTTTCGGTCTCGTACTTGATGCCCTTGCCCTTAAACGGCTCGGGCGGACGCACACGGCGGATACGGGCGGCAGTCTCGCCGAGAAGCACCTTGTCGATGCCGGTCAGCGTGAGCTTGTTGCCCTCGACCTTGGCCTCGATGCCGGTCGGCAGTTTGAAGTCGACCGGATGCGAGTAGCCGACGGAAAGCGTCACGGTGTGGCCGGAGGTGGCGACCTTGTAGCCGACGCCGATGACTTCAAGGGTTTTGGTGAAGCCCTTGCTCACACCCTCGACCAGGTTGGCCAGAAGGGTGCGGCGCAGGCCGTGCTGGGCCCGGGCCAGGCGCGTGTCGTCCACACGGCTCACATGCACCTTGCCGGACTCGACCGAGTATTCAATTTTCGGATGCTTGGGCGTGGACAACTGCCCCTTGGGGCCCTTGACCATCACCGCTTCGCTCGCGACCTCCACGGACACGCCGGAAGGCAGCTCGATTTCGCGTTTTCCTATCCTGGACATGACATCTTCTCCGCGACTTGTCTTCTTACCAGATTTCGCACAGGAGCTCGCCGCCGACGTGGAGCTCCTGGGCCTTGCCGCCTTCCAGGATGCCCCTGGAAGTGGACAGGATGCTGATGCCCAGGCCATTTTGGACCTTGGGGATGGAGCCGGCGCCGACGTAGACACGGCGGCCAGGCTTGCTCACCCGCTTGAGTCCGGCGATGAGCGGCTTGCCGCCATCGTACTTCAAGTTGATGGACAAGGTGCTCTCGTTCACCGCGAAGTCGGCAATATAGCCTTCGTCCTTCAGGATGGCGGCGATGGAGGCCTTGAGTATTGAGGCCGGGATGGCCAATTCCGCATGCAGCGCGTGATGCGCGTTACGAATGCGGGCCAGCATATCGGAAATGGGGTCGGTCACCGACATGGCGTCCTTCTCCTTAGCTTACCAGCTCGACTTGCGCACGCCCGGCATTTGACCGGTCAGCGACATGTTACGGAAGCAAATGCGGCAAACGCCGTACTTGCGTAAAAACGCCCTGGGACGACCGCAGATGGGACAGCGGTTATACGCTCTGGTTGAAAACTTCGGCTTGCGGCTGGCTTTCACCATCAAAGATTTGCGGGCCACGTCCGATCTCCTTACTTTTTAAACGGCATACCGAGTTGGTCGAGGAACATCTTCCCCTCCTTGTCGGACTGCGCCGTCGTGACGATAGTGACGTTCATGCCCTTGACGTGTTCGACGCGATCCACGTTGATTTCCGGGAAAATCGTATGCTCCCGGATGCCGAGTGTGAAATTGCCGCGTCCGTCGAAGCCACGATCGGGCACGCCGCGAAAGTCGCGGACCCGGGGCAGCGCGAAGTTAATCAGTTTGTCAAGGAAATCCCACATGCGCATCCGGCGAAGAGTCACACGGCACCCCACCGGCATGCCCTCCCGGAGCTTAAACGCCGCGATGGACTTGCGGGCACGCGTCACAACGGCCTTCTGTCCCGAAATGGCGGTCAGCTCGACCACAGCTTCCTCAATGAGCTTGTTGTTGTTGCCCGCTTCGCCCAAACCCATGTTGAGCGAAATGAAGGAAAGCCGGGGGATTTGCATGCTGGAAGTGTACCCGAACTCTTTTTTGAGCTCCGGGGCGATCTTCTCGGCATAAATTTGTTCCAGGCGGGTCATACCGTGTTCCTTTCTCCTCAAGCGATTTCGCGTCCGCACTTCTTGCAGAAGCGGACTTTTTTGCCGTCGACGGTTTCTTTATAACCGATCTTGGCAGGTTTAGCGCAACCGTCACACAGAAAAGCCACATTGGAGATGTCCAGGGGCGCTTCCTTTTCGACGATCCCGCCGGGAATCTTGGCGTAGGGATTGGCCTTGGTGTGGCGCTTGACCATGTTCACCTTTTCCACCAGCACGGCATTCTTCTTGGGCAGGATCTTGAGCACCTTGCCCACCTTGCCCTTGTCCTTGCCGGTGGTGACCATCACCTTGTCGTTCTTACGAATCCGATACGTTTTCATGGCGTCCTCGATGGCGTGGAGCGGCGTCCTACAGGACTTCCGGCGCCAGCGACACGATTTTCATGAAGTTTTTCTGACGCAGCTCGCGGGCCACCGGTCCGAAGATACGGGTGCCGACAGGTTCGAGCTGGGCCGACAGCAGCACGGCCGAGTTGTTGTCGAACTTGATGAAGGATCCGTCGGGCCGCCCCACTTCTTTCTTGGTGCGCACCACAACAGCCTTCATCACCGCGCCCTTTTTCACCTTGGAATTGGGCAGGGCGTCCTTCACGGCCACCACAATGATGTCGCCAACCGAGGCGTAACGGCGACGGGAGCCGCCGAGAACCTTGATGCAGCTGACCTTCTTGGCGCCGGAATTGTCCGCCACGTCGAGCTGGGTTTCTACCTGGATCATGGCCTTGCTCCTAAACCGCTTTTTCCATGATTTTCACGAGATGCCAGCGCTTACGGGCAGACAGCGGGCGATGCTCGATGATGCTGACCATATCGCCGACGCCGCAATCATTTTGCGGATCGTGGGCCATGAATTTTTTCCGACGGCGAATGTACTTCTTAAACAACGGATGCTTGACCAAGGTCTCGACCATGACCGTAATGGTCTTGTCGGCCTTGTCGGAAACGACGACGCCGGTCAGCACCCGGCGGTTGCTCTTATGTTCTTCCATGGCGAACCCCAGTTAGGCTTGGCGCTTTTTTTCGTTTTGCACGGTCAGGATGCGCGCGATATCCTTACGCACCTGACGCAGGCGATGCGTCTTTTCCAGCTGGGCGGTGGCGTGCTGGAAACGCAGCTTGAAGAGCTCCTCGCGGGACTCGCCAAGCTTTTGGGCCAAGCCGTTTCCGTCGAGTTCACGCAGTTCGGCGGTCTTCATGGCTAAACGCCCTCCTTGGCCACGATCTTGGTCTTGATCGGCAGCTTGTGCTGGGCACGGGTCAAGGCTTCCTTGGCCGTTTCCAGATCAACGCCCTTGATCTCGTAGAGCATGCGACCGGGCTTGACCGGAGCAAACCAGCCCACGGGCGCCCCTTTACCTTTACCTTGACGGACTTCGGCCGGCTTTTCCGTCTTGACGCGATCCGGGAAGACGCGAATCCAGACCTTCCCGCCGCGCTTGATGTGCCGCATGATGGCGACACGGGCGGCCTCGATCTGCTGGCTGGTCAGCTTGCCGTGCTCCAGGGCCTTGATGCCGATATCACCAAAGTCGATGGAGGCGCCTTTGGTGGCCGGACCGCGCAGGCGGCCCTTCTGCATCTTGCGATACTTGGTTTTTTTTGGAGCCAACATTACGCTTCCACCTCATGATCAAGAATCTCGCCTTTGAAAATCCAGACCTTGACCCCGATGACGCCGTAGGTCGTCTTGGCGATGGCAAAGCCGTAGTCGATGTCGGCGCGCAGGGTCTGCAGCGGCACGCGGCCGTCGCGGTACCATTCGGAGCGGGCGATTTCCGCCCCGGCCAGACGGCCGGCACAGGAAACCTTGATGCCCTCGGCGCCGAACTTGCGCGAGAGGCCGACCGTGCGCTTCATGGCCCGGCGGAAGGCCACACGGCGCTCCAACTGCAGGGCGATGTTCTCGGCCACCAGCTGGGAATCGATCTCCGGACGGCGGATCTCGTTGACCTCGACCGTGAATTCGCGGCCGAAGCGCTGCTTGAGATCGCCGCGGACCTTCTCGATCTCCGTGCCCTTGCGGCCGATGACGATGCCGGGGCGGGCGGTGTGGATGATCAGGCGGATCTTGCCCCCGGCCCGTTCGATCTCGATTTTGGAAATACCGGCGTGGTACAGGTTCTTTTTAACGAACTTGCGAATATTGTTGTCCTCGAAAACGAACGCGGGATAATCCTTTTTGGAAAACCAGCGGGACAGCCAATTCTTGTTGTACCCGAGCCGGAACCCGTAGGGATGTACTTTCTGGCCCATAGTGTCGCTCCTAGTTCTCGGCCACGACGACGGTGATATGGCTCGTGCGCTTGACGATCCTAAAGGCGCGGCCCATGGAGCGCGTCATGATGCGCTTCCAGGTCGGCCCGGGATTGACGATCACCTGTTTGACCGTGAGGTTGTCGATGTCAACACCCGAAATCTGCTCGGCATTGGCCACGGCAGAACCTAAGACTTTGCCGATGAGCTTGGCCGACTTCTTGGGTGTGAACTTCAGTATATTCATGGCCTCCTCAACCGGACGGCCAAGAATGTTGGCGGCAACGAGCCGCGCCTTCTGGGGCGACACGCGGATGAATTTGGCTCTCGCTTTGGCTTCCATGGCTTTATCCCGGCCGGGAACGATCCCCGGCTACTTTTTCACTTTGCTTTTCTTGTCCGCGGCATGGCCGTGGAAGGTCCGCGTGGGGGCGAACTCGCCAAGCTTGTGGCCGACCATGTTCTCGGAGACGAACACCGGGATGAACTTCTTGCCGTTGTGGACGGCGAAGGTGAGCCCCACCATCTCGGGCAGGATCATGGACCGGCGCGACCACGTCTTGATCACATGGCGGTCCTTGTTCTCCACGGCGTAGGTGACCTTTTTTTCCAGGTGCCCGTCGACGAACGGGCCTTTTTTCAGCGAACGAGGCATAGGCTAATCCCCTTACTTTTGTCCGCGCCGCTTGACGATGAGCTTGGACGAGGGCTTTTTCTTGTTTCTGGTCTTGTAGCCCTTGGTCGGCTTGCCCCACGGAGTAACCGGGTGACGGCCGCCTGAGCTTTTGCCCTCGCCGCCGCCCAGCGGATGGTCGACGGGGTTCATGGCCACGCCGCGGACTTTGGGGCGGTTGCCCAGCCAGCGGTTACGCCCGGCCTTGCCGATGGAAATATTCTCGTGCATCACGTTGCCGACCTGGCCGACGGTGGCCAGGCAGGTGGCCAGGATGTTGCGCACTTCGCCCGAGGGCAGACGCAACAGGGCATACTTGCCCTCCTTGGCCACGAGCTGGGCGTAGGTGCCGGCGGCGCGGCAGATCTGCCCGCCCCGGCCCGGGGTCAACTCGATGTTGTGCAAAAGGGTACCGACCGGGATCTTCTTGAGCTCCAGCGCATTGCCGGGCTTGATGTCCGAGCCGTCACCGGCGCTCACCTGATCGCCGACGGAAATCCCAACCGGCGCCAAAATGTAACGCTTTTCACCATCGGCGTAATGCAAAAGCGCGATACGGGCGCTACGATTCGGGTCATACTCCACGGAAAACACCGTGGCCGGCACGCCGAACTTGTCGCGCTTGAAGTCGATGATGCGGTAGACGCGCTTGTTGCCGCCGCCCCGACGCCGCGAGGTGATCCGGCCATAGCAGTTGCGGCCGGAAGCGCGGGGAAGTCCCTCGCACAGGGACCGTTCGGGCTCGGTCCGGGTGATCTCCTCGAAGGTGGAGACCGTCTGGAACCGCCGACCGGGCGACGTGGGCTTAAGCTTGCGGATGGACATGACTAAACCCCTTCGAAGAACTCTATTTTATCACCCTGCGCCAGGGTCACGTAGGCTTTCTTGTAGCCCGGGATGCGTCCCGTCACCTTGCCCATGCGCGAGCGGGCCAGCGGACGGCGCCGAACGACCCGGACGGAATTGACCTTGACCGAAAAAGCCTTTTCCACGGCCCGGGCGATCTCGATCTTGTTCGCCTCGGGGTGGACGAAAAAAACCACCTGGTTGGCGGCGTCCTTCACCATCGTGGCCTTTTCGGAAACCAGGGGCCGCAAAAGGATGTTAGCGTACTCCATGACCGAGCCTCTCCTGGACCTTCAGGGCCGCGTCCTTGACCATGACCAGATGTTCGTAGCGCAGGACGTCGTACACGTTGAGCATATCCTCCCGGACCACTTTGATGCCGGGAAGGTTTCTGGCGGAAAGCTCGAGATTGTTATCCGAAGCGGGCAGAACAATCAAGGCTTTTTTCAGTCCGAAGTCCGTTGTCACCTTGGCCATGTGCTTGGTCTTGACCTCGGGCACGGAAAGGGCGTCCACCAGCACCAGGGAATCGTCGCCCAGCTTGGCCGACAGGGCCATGCGCAGGGCCAGCAAGCGCACCTTGCGGTTGACCTTGAAGGTATAGTCACGGGGCTGGGGCCCGTGTACGACGGCGCCGCCGCGCCAGATGGGCGAGCGGGTGGAGCCGGCGCGGGCACGACCGGTGCCCTTCTGCCGCCAGGGCTTCTTGCCGCCGCCGCGGACGGTGCTACGGGTTTTGACACTGTGGGTGCCGGCGCGCTTGGCAGCGAGCTGGGCGCGCACGACCAGATGCAGCAACTCGGGCTGCACTTCGACTTCAAAGACCTCGGGGGCCAGCTCGACATCGCCGATTTCCTGGCGGCCCTGGTCATAGAGTTTTACGTTTGCCATGGCGTTTTATCCCGTTATCCCTGCTTGCGTACCATGACCACGCAGTTGCGCGGCCCGGGCACCTGGCCTTTGACCAGGATCAGGTTCATTTCCGGGCGCACGTCCACGACCTGGATGCCCGACACCGTAACGGTGCGCGCGCCCATGTGGCCGGCCATGTGTTTGCCTTTCATGACCTTGCCCGGTTCGGTGTTGTTGCCGATGGAACCGCCAGAGCGGTGGGCTTTCTCCGTACCATGGGTCTTTTTGAGACCCTTGAAATTCCAGCGCTTCATAACGCCGGCGAAGCCCTTGCCGATGGAGGTGCCCGTCACTTTGACGATCTCGCCCGGGGCGAAGATGTCGACAGTGACGTCCATGCCCAGCTCAAAAGCGGCCGGGCCGTCGCAGCGCAGCTCACGAAGCGTACGGAAGTAGCCGCGACCGGCCTTGTCCATATGCCCCTTGGCGGGCTTGGTTACCTTGCGTTCCGGGATCGTGTCGAACCCGATCTGCATGGCGTTGTACCCGTCTTTTTCCTCGGTTTTCACCTGGGTGACGGGGCAGGGTCCGGCCTCAATGACCGTGACCGGAATGATCGAACCATCATCGCCGAAAACCCGGGTCATGCCCAGTTTACGGCCGAGAATTCCAAGCGTGGCAGCCATGCCGACCTTCCCTTAGAGCTTGATTTCCACGTCAACACCGGCGGGCAGGCTCAGCTTGCCAAGCGCGTCCACCGTCTGCTGCGTGGGCTCCATAATGTCCAAAAGACGTTTGTGAACCCGCATCTCGAACTGCTCGCGGGACTTCTTGTCCACGTGCACGGAGCGGTTGACCGTGACCTTGTTGATATCCGTGGGCAGCGGGATCGGCCCGGCAACGCCGGCACCGGTATTGCGCGCGGTATCCACGATCTCGGCCACCGCCTTGTCCAGGATGCGGTAGTCGTAGGCCTTAAGCTTAATGCGAATGCGATCGTTTTGCATGGAAACCATGATATTTACTCCACGATTTCCGACACGACGCCGGCGCCGACGGTACGGCCGCCTTCGCGGATGGCGAAGCGCAGGCCCTTCTCCATGGCGATGGGGGCGATCAACTCCACGTTGAACGTGGCGTTGTCGCCGGGCATCACCATTTCGACGCCCTCGTCCAGGGTCACGACGCCCGTGATGTCGGTCGTGCGGAAATAGAATTGGGGACGGTAGCCGGTGAAAAACGGGGTGTGGCGGCCGCCCTCTTCCTTGTTGAGAACGTAGACCTCGCCCTTGAACTTGCGGTGCGGCGTGATGGTGCCGGGCTTGGCCAGAACCTGGCCGCGTACGACATCGTCGCGCTTGACGCCGCGCAGCAGCACGCCGACGTTGTCGCCGGCCTGGCCCTGGTCGAGGATCTTACGGAACATTTCAACGCCGGTGCAGGTAGTCTTGACCGTGTCCTTGATGCCGACAATCGCCACTTCGTCGCCCACGGTGATGATGCCGCGCTCGATACGACCGGTGACGACGGTGCCGCGGCCGGAGATGGAGAACACGTCCTCGATGGGCATCAGGTACGGCTTGTCGATGTCGCGCTTGGGCTCGGGAATGTAGGAGTCGCAGGCGTCAAGCAGCTCGAAGATCGGCTTGGCGTCCGGGCTGTCCGGGCCTTCGGCCTCGAGGGCCTTCAGCGCCGAACCCTTGATGATCGGGATGTCGTCACCGGGGAAGCCGTACTTGGTGAGCAGCTCGCGCACTTCGAGTTCGACGAGTTCGAGCAACTCGGGGTCGTCGACCAGGTCGACCTTGTTCATGAAGACGACGAGCTGGGGCACGCCGACCTGCCTGGCGAGCAGGATGTGCTCACGGGTCTGGGGCATGGGGCCGTCGGTGGCGGCCACCACCAGGATGCCGCCGTCCATCTGGGCCGCGCCGGTGATCATGTTCTTGATGTAGTCGGCGTGACCGGGGCAGTCGACGTGAGCGTAATGCCGCTTTTCAGTCTCGTACTCCACGTGGGCCGTGGCGATGGTGATGCCGCGTTCCTTTTCCTCGGGGGCCTTGTCGATCTGATCGAAAGGAACGTATTCGCCAAAACCCTTGAGGCTGGCCAGGCGCGTGATCGCGGCCGTCAGCGTGGTCTTGCCGTGGTCGATGTGCCCGATGGTGCCAATGTTTACGTGCGGCTTTTTCCGCTCAAATTTCGCCTTGCCCATGTCGTCCCCCTGAACATCCGCGCTTGCGGATCGTTAATGTTCCACCTCGCCCGTCTCGCCACGGGCGTTATTTCTTCTTCATTATTTCCTCGGCCAAAGCGGCCGGGACCTTCTCGTAGTGGTCGAACTGCATGCTGAAGGTGGCGCGGCCCTGCGATTTGGAGCGCAGGTCCGTGGCGTACCCGAACATGGACGACAGGGGCACGTGGGCGGTGATGATCTGAGAGCCGGCCCGGGAGTCCATCTTGGCGATGCGGCCACGACGGCCGTTCAAGTCGCCCATGACGTCGCCCATATATTCTTCCGGCGTAACCACTTCCACGGCCATGATCGGCTCGAGCAGCACGGGGGAGGCTTTCTGCACAGCCTCCTTGAAGCACTGGGAGGCGCAGATGAAAAACGCCTGCTCCGAGGAGTCGACTTCGTGGTAGGAGCCGAAGACCAACTTGGCCCGGACGTCCACCAGGGGGAAGCCGGCGATCACCCCGCCTTTCATGGCATTGCGAATACCTTTGTCAACAGCCGGAATATATTCCTTGGGAATGACGCCGCCCACGATCTTGTTGACGAACTCGTAGCCGCCGTCTTCCTTGGGCTCGATTTCCAGCACCACATGGCCGTACTGGCCGCGGCCACCGGTCTGCTTGACGTAGCGCAGATCGTTCTTGATCGCCTTGGTGATGGTCTCACGGTAGGCGACCTGGGGCGCGCCGACGTTGGCGTTGACGCCGAACTCGCGCATGAGGCGGTCGACGATGATCTCCAGGTGCAGCTCACCCATGCCGGCGATGAGCGTCTGGCCCGACTCCTCGTCGGACTTGACACGGAAGGACGGGTCTTCCTTGGCCAGCTTGCCGAGCGCCTGGGACAGCGTGTCGCGGTCGGCCTTGGTCTTGGGCTCGATGGCGACCTCGATGACGGGCTCGGGGATGCTCAGCGATTCCAGGGCCACGGGACGGTTTTCCGCGCACAGCGTGTCGCCGGTGGAGGTGATCTTCATGCCCACGGCGGCCACGATGTCGCCGGCGTCGGCGGACTTGATCTCCTCACGCTTGTTGGCGTGCATCTTGAGCAGACGGCCGATGCGTTCCTTCTTGCCGGTGTTGGCGTTGAGGACCGTCATGCCGGTCTCGATACGGCCGGAGTAGAGGCGCAGAAACGTCAGGTGGCCGATGAACGGATCGCTCATGAGCTTGAAGGCCAGGGCGGCAAGAGGCGCGTCCACGTCGCACGGGCACTCGATGAGCTTTTCCTCGTTGTCGGGATCGTGGCCCTGCATGGGCGGGATATCGAGGGGCGAAGGCAGGAAGTCGACCACCGCGTCGAGCAGGGGCTGCACGCCCTTGTTCTTGAACGCCGAACCGCACAGCACCGGACAGATGGCCAGCTTGATTGTGGCCTTGCGAATGCCGGCGATCAGGTCCTCGGGGGTGAGCTCCTCGCCGCCGAGATACTTCTCCATGAGGACCTCGTCCTCTTCGGCGATGGACTCGACCATGTGTTGATGCAGCTCTTCGTAACGCTCCATCAACTCGGCCGGGATGTCCTTGTAGACATACTCCTTGCCGAGCGACTCGGTGTCGAAATAGACGGCCTTGCCCTGGATCATGTCCACCACGCCCTGAAAATTCTCTTCGGAGCCGATGGGGATCTGCAGGGGCACGGGCTTGGCGCCCAGGCGGTCGCGGATCATGTCGACGCAACGGAAAAAGTCAGCGCCGACGCGATCCATCTTGTTGACGAAGCTCATGCGGGGCACGTGGTAGCGCTCGGCCTGCCGCCAGACCGTTTCGGACTGGGGTTCGACGCCGGAAACGGCATCGAACACGGCGACCGTCCCGTCGAGGACACGCAAGGACCGCTCCACCTCGATGGTAAAATCCACGTGGCCGGGCGTGTCGATGATGTTGATGCGATGATCGCGCCAGTAGCAAGTGGTGGCGGCGGAAGTGATCGTAATGCCGCGCTCCTGCTCTTGGACCATCCAGTCCATGGTGGCCTGGCCATCATGGACCTCGCCAATCTTGTGCGACACCCCGGTGTAATAGAGAATACGTTCGGTGGTGGTCGTCTTTCCGGCATCGATGTGGGCCATGATGCCGATATTGCGTTGCCGCTCAATGGGTACAGTCTTAGACACGACGCTATCCTTGTGCGACTACCACCGGTAATGGGCAAACGCCTTGTTGGCGTCGGCCATGCGGTGCGTATCCTCTTTCTTTTTCACGGCTCCGCCGCGATTATGATAGGCATCCAGCAGCTCGCCGGACAACTTCTCCGCCATGCCCTTCTCGCCCCGGGACCGGGCGTTACCCACCAGCCAGCGCAGGGCCAGGGTGAGCTGCCGCTCGGGCCGGACTTCCATGGGCACCTGATAGGTGGCACCACCGACCCGGCGGGGTTTGACTTCCATGTGGGGCTTGACGTTGGCCACAGCCTTCTCGAAAGCCTTGAGGGGGTCTTCGCCGGACTTCTCGGCCAGCACGTCCACGGCCTGATAGAAAAGTCCCTCGGCCACGCCCCTCTTTCCGTCGTACATCAGACGGTTGATGAACTTGGTCACCAGGTGACTGCCGAACTTGGGATCGGGCAGCACCGAACGCTTGGAAACCGGACCTTTACGCGGCATACGCGTCTCTCCTTAACTTACTTGGGCCGCTTGGCGCCGTACTTGGAACGGCCCTGGCGACGGTCGGCAACGCCGGCTGTGTCGAGCGTGCCACGGATAATATGATACCGGACGCCGGGAAGGTCTTTGACGCGGCCGCCCCGGATCATCACCACAGAGTGTTCCTGCAGGTTGTGGCCCTCGCCCGGAATGTAAGAGGTCACCTCGATGCCGTTGGTCAGGCGCACACGGGCGACCTTGCGCAAAGCCGAGTTCGGCTTTTTCGGCGTGGTGGTGTACACACGGGTGCACACTCCCCGTCGCTGCGGGCAGGCTTGCAGGGCGGGCGTCTTGCGACGCTTGGTCACCTGGGCCCGCGCCTTGCGAATAAGCTGGTTGATCGTGGGCATAGCCGTCTCCGTTCAAAAAAATCGTAGTGTATGGCAAAGACAGAGGCATATAGACCCATCACCAACCCGTGTCAAGCGGCGATGGGACTCACCATGAAAAAAACAGGCCCTCTCGCCCGATGGTGGGCGGGAGGGCCTGTCTTGTTACCCTAGTTGCCGACGTTTGTCAGCCTAGAATGTGATGCGGATTCCGGCATGACCGCCCCAGGCGTCCAGGCCGTGATCGTCAAAGCCGATGCGCTGGTAGCGGCCGACCAGTTCAAAGGCCACGTTCTGGGTCATGGCCACGGAAAAGCCCACGTCCACAGGCAGGGTCGGGTTGCTGTACTGGCCCTGACCACCGTTGCGGTAATACGGGATGCGGTCGCTCGAGAACAGGCCGCCGATACCGGTTCCGATGAAGAAGGCCGCCTTGTCCGTGTGCACCGGATAGAAGCGCACCAGGGCATTGGCGCCAAAAGCCCAGGGATTCTGCTCGTAGCCGCCGTAATTCGTGCCTTCCTTCTTCTGGTCGAACGAATAGGCCAGGGCCTCGGCGCCGATCGACAGGCCGTCCATGATGAAATACCCGCCGCTAGCGCCGAAGGTAATAATCGAGTTCACCTGCTTCTGGCTCGTTCCGTAGACGCCGAATTCAGGCGTCACATAAAAGGTCCCCGCCTCGCCGATGGCGAAGGACCGGGCCGGAAGCACCGCCAGACCGAGCATGGCGGCCATAAAAAGCACCAGTATCTTTTGCAGTCGCGCGTTCATGGCCTTCCTCCTTGATCAAATCCTCATTTAAGCGTTTCTTCCCGTTGGCGAAACCCTCCATGCGCGTCCCCGGGGTGCCTTCACAAGCGGTTCGCCTCGCATGGCTCGTCTGGAGTAAGTCATAAGTCGCCTTGGGAACTTGGAAAGGGGTCGGGACCTTTTTCCCTGTTCGGGAAGGGTTTCTCGCCCGGACTTTCTACCCGAACGTTTCATAGCAGACGGGCGTCAGCCCGGCAAGAGATGTTACAGCCACCTGAAAATCTTGCCCTCTTTGCGCCCTTCCGGTATCTTTCCGGTCGCACTCGCAGCCCTGGGAGGACGACGTGGAGACAAAAAAACCCTTCGGGGTGGACCTGGAAGAACAGCTGGCCAAGTACAAGACCAAAATCGAGGAAGCACGCCGGGAAGCCCGGGGAAAGGGGCCGGATTATTTCGACCGCTGGACCGGGGAGCTCGAGCACATGCTCGATACCTACGACAAGGCCCGCTACAAGCTGACGCTTTTGCGCAAAGGCGGCGGCGACGCCCTGGCCGAATTACGGGAGGGGTTCGAGTCCGCGCTTTCCGACCTCAAGGCGGCCCTGACCCGGGCCAAAAACAAATTTTAGGACGGTGCCGCCCCCCCCTCTTCGCAGACCGGCCTTCCTCCGCCGTCTCCTTCCCGCTTTCCTCCCTGTTCAAACGCAAAAGGGCGACCGCCAGGTCGCCCTTTTGTCTCCCCGGGAGAAGCGCCCTTCCCCCGATCGTCCCGGCCTCGCCTAGGCGGTCACGGAGAGGCCGCCGCTTCCTGAATCGGAACCCGCCTGCGATTGCCCGGAACCGTAGCGGCTTGCGCCATAGCGGTGGATGTATTGGCCGGTAATGTCGGCCAGGCTGTCCGCATCGGGCTTGTTCGAGCCGTAGCTGCTGCCCTTGGCCGAGTTCGAAAATGGGATGTCCTTGGTCTTTTGGCTTACAATTTTGCCATTGGCGTCCGTGACCGTAATGGTCTCCTGCATGCTCTCGGAGGTGAACGTCGTGGTCACCGTGGTCGTGGTGCCGCCCTTGTCCCCGCCGGAGGAAGACGTGCCGGAGGCCGCGGAACCGCCTGACGCGTTTTCGGAGCTCGAGCCGCTTTTGGTGCTCGACGTGCTGTCGGAACTCGTGGTGGCCTCAGCCGAGGCGACGGTCGTGGTCGGCGACGTGGTCGAGGTCGTTGAGGACAGCAGGTTGCCGTCGGCGTCGTAGCTCTGGCTTTCGGTCGCGGAACCGCCGTCCGGCCCGTTTCGGGTGACGGAGCTGGTGACGCTGCCGTCGGCGGCGGTGAGGTGGGTGCGGCGTTCCAGGATCTTGTCGTCGACGCCGGTCAGGGTGTCCGTGACCTTGAAACCGGCATCCGTGTTCTCGCCGGTGACGGTCCGGGTGGACGTGTTGCCCCCCGGGTCGGTCATGGTCATGACCGTGTTGAATGTGCCGTCGGCGTTTTCGGTCGTCTTTTCGGTGCCGACCACCTTGCCTTCGGCATTGGTCATGGTGACGTTGCGCGAGGTGCTGCCGTCGTCGTTTTTGGTTTCGGTCGCGCTGCGGGTCAGTTCGGGCCCAGTCCCTTGCATGGAGGGGGATGGCGGCATGCCGGCTTCCCCCGACGCCTCGTCCTGGCCGGACGCGGTAAGGGAACCGGTTTCCATATCATAGGACAATCCGTTGCCGTTTAGAAGCGCGGTAAGGATGTCGTTGAAGCTTCCGACGGAGCTGGTCGTGGACGCGGAGGCGTCGGAAGAAGTTGCCGACGTGCCGTCGGTGGCGTCGCTTCCCTGCGACAGGAGACTCAGGATGGACGACTGGCTGGAACGGGTCTGCCCGTAGCTGGCAAGCAGCTGCTGGAGCCAATTGTCCCCGGATGATTGCCCAATGGACTGGACGCTCATGCCATACCTCCCGGGGGGCGGAATTTTTTGCCGGGTGCATCGCTCCCCACCGGGAGATAGGCAAAAGCCGTGCCTGAAAAAGGAAAGGGCTTCCGGCGCTGGCGGCGTCAAACGGTTACAAGCAAAGTGCGGGCCAGAGGATATTTCGGAGATTTCGGGAAGGAACTCGCGCGAAAGGGAAAAGACCTCGCGGCAAGCAAGGTCCTTCCCCCGGTGTTCTTTTTCGAGGAGCAGCCCCTAGAGGCTGTCGATTTCAATCTCGTACTCAAGCCCGTAGCCACGATCCAGGCGCAGCTTCTTTTCGCTTGAAAAATCCTTGGGCGTATACTCGTTGGACGCCGGCTCAGGGCACAACAGCCCCATCCGCTGGTAGCCTTCGGCGACCAGCTCGCTGCAGAATAACGAACTCAGGTCTTCCTTATTATCCCCGAGAATCCCCTCGTACAGGGATTTGAGCAATTCGATGCGGCTTTTCTCATAGGGCCGACCGCTCACTTCGTGCCGAAAGGCATTGAGGGCCGCCACCATGGTGTCGTCGAGGGGATTCGTCAAAGGACGCACGGCGATCTCGTACCCATTGGCAAAGCAACGTTCCAGGCGCTCGGAGAGTTCCACACGCTGCACGCCCTTGGTGAGCTTGCCCGTATCGGCATCTTTGACATCGCACAGCGTGGTCGATTCCCAACAAAAGATCGAACCCTGCGGATCAAGGGGGCTGCAAAACCGGTAGACCATGCCGACATGAGACCATTTGCTCATGGAAAAAAACTTGATCCCTTCGGAAATTCTGCTTTTACCCGAAAAAAGTAAAATATCGCCCGTCTTCAACCGATCCCGGATGTCCTTGTACTGCATGCTGTCCTCCTTTTGCTCTATCGACGCTCCTTTTTCCAAAAGTCCGACACGATTCGCCTGGCACAGGGAGGCTGCATACCCATCGCCGGGGACGCATCGCCCTTCGATCCGGGCGACCGTACCGCACCGACATGCCTCCTATCGCTTATTTGCAATTAAATATTTAAGGCCGACATCTACGTCAAACTATTTTTTACTATTCGTGAAACGTAACCTCAAATTCTCAAAAAACCCGGCCCGACAACTGTCGGACCGGGTTTTTTGGGGGCCAGTTTCCTCAACTGCGTCGGGGAAAACCGGCCGGAGGGTCTGTCTCTCCGGAAGTCTCTTTTCCCCAAGGGCAGTCGGCTGCCCACAAAAGGAAAAAGCTGGGGAATGGGAGCGCGCCAAAGGAGAGCCCCCTTTCATAGGGTCTCCCCGCTCGCGCCGTCTTTTCCTTCTTCCGCTTGAGCCCTTGGCTAGTGTTGCGTTCTCGAAATTCGTGTATACGAATTTCGAAAGTAATATATTTAAATAATTATTTTTTCTCTAAAAAATATTGTCATATTTTTTAGAGAACGCCACACTAGCCGCCGAGGTAGGCCTTTTTGACCTCGGGGTCGCACCGCAGTTCCTCGGCCGTGCCGGACGTCTTGATCTCGCCGGTGTCCAGCACGTAGCCGCGGTGGGCAAAGGACAGCGCCACCTTGGCGTTTTGCTCGATGAGCAGGATGGTGAGCCCCTGCTCGTTGAGCTTTTTGAGCGTGCGGAACATCTCGTACATGAGCAGCGGCGCCAGCCCCATGCTCGGCTCGTCGAGCAAAATGAAGTCGCAGCCCGTCATGATGGCCCGGCCCACGGCCAGCATCTGCTGCTCGCCGCCGGAGAGCGATTCGCTGCGCTGCTTGCGCCGCTCGGACAGGCGCGGGAAAAGCGACAGCACCCGCTCGAGGTCGCGGTCAATGGCATCCTGGTCGGCCTTGCGGGCATAGGTGGCGAGCACCAGGTTTTCCATCACGGTCAGGTTGCCGAAGATGTGCCGGCCCTCGGGCGAAAGGTCCATGTGGAGCTTTCGGACCACATCGTGCGGCTCCATGCCCAGAATGGACGTGCCGGCGTACTTGATGTCCCCTTCCACCACCTTGGGGGCTTCGGGGGGCGGCAGCCGCATGATGGAGAGCAGCGTGGTGGTCTTGCCCGCGCCGTTGGCCCCGATAAGGGTCACGATCTCCCCCTTGTTCACATGGAAGGAGATGCCGTGCAGGGCCTCGATATTCCCATACTTGACCCGGAGATTTTCAACGGAGAGCAGCATCAGATTGTATCGTCTCCCAGGTAGGCTTTGATGACTTCGGGGTTGTTCTGGATATCGGTCGGCGTGCCTTCGGCGATGGTGGCGCCGAAGTCGATGACCTTGATCCACGAACACAAGCTCATGACCACGTCCATCTGGTGTTCGATCATCCAGATGGTCAGGCCGAAGTCCTTGTGGATGTCCGTGATGAGCTTGATGAGACCTTCCACGTCGGCGGAGTTGAGCCCGGCGGCCGGTTCGTCGAGCATCAAAAGAGACGGCCGGATGGAAAGCGCCCGGGCGATCTCCACCAGGCGCTGCACGCCGTAGGGCAGGTTTTTGGGATACTCCCCCGCCACCTCGCGCAGTCCCAGGCGCGTGAGGATATCCATGGCGTGATCCTCGATCTCGCGTTCGCGCTTCATGTAGCGCGGCGTGCGCAGGAAGCAGTCCAGCAGCCCGTAGCCAAGCGCGTGGTATTGGGCGATGCGGATGTTGTCGAGCACCGTCATGTCGAACCACAGCCGGATATTCTGGAAGGTGCGGGCGATGCCCTTGCCCGTGACCTGATGGGGTTTTTTGCCCTTGATGGATTCGCCCTTGAAGAGGATCTCGCCGCGCGTGGGCTTGTAAAAGCCGCTGACGAGGTTGAACACCGTGGTCTTGCCGGCCCCGTTGGGACCGATAAGCGCCGCCAGCTGCCCTTCCTCCAGGGACACGGAAAACTCCGACACGGCGCACAGCCCGCCGAAGTACTGGGTCATATCCTGTACGTCCAAAAGCGCCACGGCCTACCCCTTGAACTTGTAGAATTTGCGAAGCCCCGGAAACACGTCCGCCAGTTCCCGCCGGCCCATGATGCCCTCGGGCCGAAACTGCATGAGCAGCACGAGCACCAGCGGAATGACCACCCACTTGATGATCTGCAGGGGACGCAAAGCCTCCATGAGCAGCGTGACGAGGATGGCCGAGAGCACGGCGCCCGTCAGCGACCCCATGCCGCCGAGATAGACCATGACCATGATTTCCGTGGACTTGAGGATGGTGAACGACCCCGGGTTCACGTAGCCGAGGATGTGGGCGAACAGGCCGCCCGCGACCCCGGCCAGGCCGCACGACACCATGAAGGCCACGAGCTTGATGTGGTTGGTGTCAACGCTCATGATCTCGGCCGCGATCTCGTCCTGGCTTATGGCATCCACCCCCTTGCCGAAGGTGGAATAGATGAAACGGCGGATGAGCCAGACCGAAAAGACCGTGCCGACAAACACCCAGATCATCATCCAGGGCAGGTTGGCCGTATTCCCCATGGCGTTCATGACCGAACCCATGCCCATAAAACCCCGGGCGCCGCCGATGATGTTGATGTTCTCGATGGTGGACTTGACGATATAGGCGGCGGCGATGGTGATGATGGCCAGATAGTCGCCCCGGGTCTTGAACGAGGGGATGGCCACGAGCAGCCCGACGACCGAGGCGGCCAGCCCGCCGATGAGCAGGATCACCGGAAACAACCACACGGCCAGCGACGGCGGCAGAAGCGGCTGCCCGAAAGCGGCCGACTTGGCGAAAAGCGCCACGGACAGCACCGAGGACACGTAGGCCCCGACGGCCATGAACCCGGCATGGCCGCAGGAAAACTCGCCCATGTTGCCGTTTATGATGTTGAGGCTCGAGGAAAGGATGATGTTGACGCCCATGAACATGATCACGGACTGCCAATAGATGTTGAGGGCTCCTGTTTGCGAGGCCCAGACCAGCACGGCGAACAGCACGGCCAGCAGGGCGGGAACGGACAGACGTTTCATGCGGAAACTCCCCGACTGGTCCTAGATTTTCGTCGACTTGGCCACGCCGAACAGGCCGGTCGGTCGGATGGACAAAATAAGCAGCAGGATCGAGAAGGCGATGAGGTCGCGGAAGGTGGAGGGGAAAAAGGCCACCACCATGATCTCCACGAACCCCAGGAGAAACCCTCCGGCAAAGGCCCCGGCGATGGAGCCGATGCCGCCGACCACGGCCGCGATGAACGCCTTCCAGCCGATCAGCGCCCCCATGTAGGGATCGAGCACCGGATAGGTCATGGCGAAGAAGATGCCCGCCAGACCGGCGAAGGCCGAGCCCAAAACAAAGGTGAACACGATGACCGTGTCGGCCGGAATGCCCATGAGCGGCACGGCGAAACGGTCGTAGGAAATGGCCCGCATGGCCATGCCGATCTTGGTGCGGGAGACGATGAACTGCAGGAGCAGGAAGCCCAGGATGGCCACGCCGATGACCATGAGCTTTAAGTTGGTCACCGTGACCCCGAAGAAGTGGTAGACGTGGGTCGGGATCAGGGTGGGAAAGCTTTTGCGGCTGGCGCCGAGCAGGGCCAGGTTGCCGTTTTCCAGGATCAGGCCGCACATGAGCGCGGTGATGACCACGTAGAGGCGGTTGACGCCCTTGCGCCGTAGCGGCCGGTAGGCCACCCGCTCGAGGGTCACGCCGACCACGGCGGTAAGGATCATGGTCAGCGGCACGGCCAGGGTCATCACCAGCCAGCCGGGCAGGCCCGGGATCAGGCCGAACTTGCCGAGCAGGAAGGTGCAGACGAAAAAGGCGATATAGGCCCCGACCATGAAAATGTCGCCATGGGCGAAGTTGATAAGGAGCAGCACGCCGTACACCAGGCAGTAGCCAAGCGCGATCAGGGAATAGAAACTTCCCCACTGCAGGGCGTTAAGGATGTTTTGCAGAAGGCTTTGCAGCAACGGAGACCCCCTTGGCGCGACGTTCGGCCACCCGGCCGGGCGCGAGCCCGTGCCGGCCTGAATGCTTCGACGGCCGCCCGGGACGCCCCGGCGGCGGGGCGTCCCGGACAGGCGTTACAACCGGCGGATGCCGGGCGGATGCTACGGGCAGACGGACTTGTAGAAGGCGAACTTGCCGTTGTCGTCGATCTTGACCACCACGGCGCACTTGATGGGATCATGGGGGCCGGTGGCGGGATAGGACATGTCGCCGGTGATGCCTTCGAACTTCTTGATGCCGGCCATGGCCTTCATGAGGGCCTCGCGGTCCTTGGCCATGTCGCCGGTGATGGCGGGCATGGCCTTGACGCCGTCGAGCATCAGGTTGGCGCCGTCCCAGGTCAGGGCCGCGACGTCGTCAGGGGTCTTGTTGTAAAGCTTGGTGTACTCGTCGATGAATTCCTTGGTCTTGCCCTTGGCGCCGGCGGCGGCGTAGTGGGTGACGAAGAAGTAGCCCTTGCAGTCATCGCCGCAAAGGCCCATCAGGTCGCCGGAGCCCCAGGAGTCGCTGCCCATGATGGGCTTGTCGAAGCCGAGCGACTTGGCCTGCTTCACGACCAGCGGCACCTCGTTGTAGTACTGGGGCACGAAGAGCACGTCCGCGCCGGACTTGGCGATGTTGGTCAGCTGGGCCGAGAAGTCCACGTCCTTGGTGGTGAAGGTCTCGAAAGCGACAACCGAGCCGGGGCCGTGGATCTTTTCGAAGGCGGCCTTGAAGTCCTCGGCCAGACCCTTGGGATAGTCGGAGGCGATGTCGTAGAGCACGGCGGCCTTTTTGGCCTTGAATTCCTCGGTGGCGAACTTGGCGGCCGTGGGGCCCTGGAAGGTATCGAGGAAGCAGCCGCGAAAGACGTAGGGCCGATCCTTGGTGGTGTTGGGGTTGGTGGACCAGGGGGCCATCATCGGGGCCTTGAGGTCGTTGGAGGCCTCGGCGGCGGGCACGGCCTGCTTGCTGGACTGCGGGCCGACGATGCCGAGGACGTCGTCCTGGGTGATGAGCTTGCGCGCGGCGGACAGGGCGGACTCGGCCTTGGACTCGTTGTCCTCGTAGACGAATTCCACCAGGTATTTCTTGCCGCCGACGGTAATGCCGCCGGCATCGTTGATTTTCTTTTTGAGCATCTCGGCGGCGTTCTTCGAGGACTCGCCCACATCCGGAATATCACCGGTCATCGGGATGTTGAACCCGAGTTTGATGGTATCCGCGGCCCGGACCGGAGCGGCCGCCACGAGCACGAGAAAAAGGGCAATGAGCCAGGACCTTTTCATGAACGCCTCCTGTTTGCAGTCAATTTCAACAACTTACACGTAAAGTTTCGGTTACGATCGAAATACATGAACTTTCGGGCGAAGGGAATCCCCTTCTCGTATCAAACCACATTTTTGTGAAATTTTACCGGGGTGAAGGAGCCGCCGCGATGCCCCACTCCCCACTGCCGCATCCCGGGCCAGGCCAGCGCCGCGGACAGCGGGGACAAGCATTTTGATTTCCTTGGGGATACCAACGCGCATCGGCCTGCCTCGTGGGGTACTTTTCCTAAAATTCGGGCTTCCCTTCGGTCGTTACGCGCTCGGAGCAGGGGCGCGCTCGATAAGGACGCCCTTCTGTAAACGAATTTTCGAAATATGACAATATTGTCCGAACAATCTTTGGTTAAACTCGGCTGGCCTCAAAAACCGTTCTGGGTTATGGCCTTTCCCCCGGCGATCAGCCGCCGCCAAGACTATTCGGAAAGGATCCCGTCACCATGACCCACACCGCCCGTTTGCGCATCACCTGCCCAGACCGCCCCGGCATCGTTTCGGCCGTCACCACCTTCCTGCACGCCCACGGGGCCAATATTGTCGACCTGGACCAGCATTCGACGGACCCCGAGGGGGGGACGTTTTTCATGCGGCTCGAATTTCACACCCCTTATATGGATGTGTCCCGCCCGGCCCTGGAGTCGTCCTTCGGCGAAGTTGTCGGAACGCCGTTTTCCATGGACTGGCGGTTGTCGTATTCCGACGTGCACAAGCGCGCGGTCGTTTTGGTTTCGCGCCAGGACCACTGCCTGATGGAGCTGTTATGGCGGCATGCCCGGGGTGAGCTGCCCTGCGAGGTGGCGATGGTGATCAGCAACCACGAGGACGCGCGCGGCAGCGTGGAGGGCTTCGGGGTGCCTTTCTCCTGCGTGCCGGTCGGCGACGGGGGCATGCCCGAGGTCGAGGCGCGCATGGCCGAGATCCTCGGCGATGCGACGGACCTGCTCGTGCTGGCCCGATACATGCGGGTGCTGTCGGCGGATTTTCTTTCGCCCTACGAAAACCGGGTCATCAACATCCACCATTCGTTTTTGCCGGCCTTTGTCGGGGCCGATCCTTACCGGCAGGCCCACGAGCGTGGGGTCAAGCTGATCGGGGCCACGGCCCATTACGTCACGGCCGAGCTGGACGCCGGGCCGATCATCGAGCAGGACACGGCGCGGGTGACGCACCGGTTTTCGGTGGCCGACCTCAAGGCCACGGGCAGCGAACTGGAGCGCACGGTGCTGGCCCGGGCGGTCAAGTGGCACCTGGAGGACCGGGTCATCGTTTTCGGCAACAAGACGGTGGTGTTCCGGTAAGGCGGCCGGGCGGCGGCGCGATCAACCGGCATCCGTTGCCGGTGCGGCCGGCGGCGCGGCAGCGGCTTTTTTCTCCGCCGCCGCCTTGAGCTTTTTGGCGATGAGGAAGCCGGGATTGATGGCCAGGCATTTGCCGGCCTCGGTGGCGGCGGCCGCGAAGTCGCCCAGCTCGAAAAGAACCCGCCCCAGGTTGAAATGCAGGTTCTCGTCGGCCTCGGACACGGTCAGCGCCTTTGCATAGTAGGCCCGGGCCATGTCCAGAAGCCCATGCTTGCGCATGCGGATGCCGAATTCATTGAACAGAAATTTGTTCTCCGGCCCGAAGGCCAGCTCGATGGACATGATCTTCTCGAAGATCTCCCCCGCCTCCACCCTCTTGCCGGCCGCGAGATACGCATTGCCCAGGCCGAAAATCGCCCGCAGGTTCTCCGCGTCGTATTCCAGGGCCTTCTGGAAGGACTTCTCGGCCCTCTCCGTACGCCCGGCCTCGAGCTGCTTGTCCCCCTTTTCAAGCTCGGCAAGCATCGCCTCCATGCGCGGCTTGACCTGGTTGTAATAGATCAGCGGCTCGGGCTTGAATTTCTCCAGAAACTCCGGCTCGGAAACCGGCGTCTTCTCGCCGCTCGGCACGCTGTTGGCGTTTAAAGCCTGCACCAAAATGCCGGACTCGGGCGTCTTCTCGGCGTAATAATAAAGCGCGCGCTCACTGGCCCGGGTGGTCCCGCCAAAGCCGGTTTTGTAGGATTCCCGCAAGGAAACCGCCACGGCGAATCGCGCGGCCTCAAACGCATCAGCCATGCCCACCTCCACGTCGCTGCTGTGAAAGGCTCCCCGTCGGGTCCCTGGCATACACTATTTTCCTGCGCCGGGCATTCTCCCCACCCCGCCCCAAGTCACTTATCGGAAAGCACATTCGCAAGACAGGAAGCAAACCAGATATCATTTCAAGGAGAAACGACAGATACGAACATTTTTTTCTTGCTCCCCATTTCGGGTTCCGATATCTTTTGACATCTTCGCTCAAACCCGTGCAGTCGCCTCGCCCGTGGCGGGATACGGCGGCGCGGAAAGTTACGCGAACGACTCGCTTGGGGAGTCAACATAGAGTGCGCGCCGACTGTTTTTCACTACCTTGCCGTTGCCGAAACCGACGGATGCACTCCAACTATCGGGCCATTCCGGCCGTACGGCCGATGGAATCGTCCTGGGAAGGAGCGTAGCCGGCGGTTTGTTGCCAGACGGACCTCCGTACACGCTTCGCGTTCGCATTGACGTCAACCGTTTGGGAGTCCGTGTCTCATGTCCAAGAACATTTATGTTGGCAACTTGCCCTTCCGTAGTACCGAGGAAAGCGTCCACGATCTCTTCGCCCATTACGGCGAGGTCCAATCCGTCAAACTGATTTCCGACCGCGAGACAGGCAAACCGCGCGGCTTCGGTTTCGTGGAGATGGATGACGACAGCGCCGCGGACGAAGCGATTCGGGCGCTCGACGGGACGGAGTTCGAGGGCCGCAGCCTCAAGGTCAACGAGGCCAAGCCCCGCGCCCCCAGGCCCCCGCGTCGTCCGGCCTGGTAGTCCCCCGGAGTAACCTCTCTTTCCCGGAGTCGTCGGCTGGCAGGCGGCTCCGGGTTCCTTTTTTCCCTTCCCCCATACTGGCCCCATTCTTGCTACCCCATGCGACACCCCAGAGGAGGCACGCATGCGCGTCAAATATCTGATCATCGGGGCCGGCCCCACAGGACTTGGCGCCGCTTGGCAGTTGCAGCAAAGCGGCGAAAACGATTTTCTCGTCCTCGAACGCCACCCCTACAGCGGCGGCCTGTCCGCCAGCTTCACCGACCATACGGGGTTTACCTGGGATGTGGGCGGCCACGTGGTCTTTTCCCACTACCCGGCCTTCGACAAACTCCTCGACGAACTTTTAGGCGACGACGTGCTCAGGCACCAGCGCGAGTCCTGGATACGCGTGGCCGGCACCTTTGTGCCCTACCCCTTCCAGAACAACATCCGTCGCCTGCCGCCCGCGCTCGCCTGGGAGTGCGTGGAAGGGCTGCTCGCGGCCGGACGGGCCGCCGCCGCCGATGCGCACAAAACGCCCCCGGTCCATTTCCGCGAGTGGATCGACCGGGTCTTCGGCCCGGGTATCGCCCGGCTGTTCATGGTCCCCTACAACTTCAAGGTCTGGGCCCATCCGGCCGAGCTCATGTCCCACCGCTGGATCGGCGAACGCGTGTCCGTGGTGGACGCCGACCGGGTGATCAAGAACATCATCCTCGGCCAGGACGATGTGGCCTGGGGGCCCAACAACACCTTTTCCTTCCCGCTTCGCGGCGGCACCGGCGAGATCTACCGCCGCCTGGCCGCGCGCTTTCCCGACCGGGTGCGCCTGGGCGACGGCGCTTTCCGGCTCGACGCGACCGCCAAAACCCTGCGCACCACCTCCGGCGACACCGTGGCCTATGACCACCTCCTCTCCACCATGCCCCTCGACCGGCTGGTCGTGGACGTGCTTCAGGAGGCGACCCCGGCCATGACCGCTGCCGCCGGACGGCTCAAGCACAGCGGCTCGGCCATCCACGGCCTGGGCTTCGACGGCGCGCCGCCCGATCCCCGCTGCTGGATGTATTTTCCCGAACCCGACTGCCCCTTTTACCGGGTCACCAACTTCCACAACTATTCCTACAACAACACCCCGGACCCGGACGGCGCGCGGCCCCGAAAACGGGCGATCATGACCGAAACCAGCTACTCCGAGCACAAGCCCGAAAACCTGGACAGCCTGCCCGGACGCACCGTGGACGGCCTCGCCGCGACCACGCTCATCGCCCCGGACGACCGCGACCGCCTCGTTTCCACCTGGGAGATGCGCGTGGACTACGCCTACCCCATCCCCTGCCTGGAGCGCGACGCCGCCCTGGCCGTCATTCAGCCGGCGCTCGAAGCCCGGGGCGTGTTCTCCCGGGGACGCTTCGGCGGCTGGAAATACGAGGTCGGCAACATGGACCATTCCTTCATGCAGGGCGCGCAGTGGGCCGACCGGATACTCACCGGCGCCCCGGAAACGGTGTATACGCTGTAAGGGATACGGTGAGATGCGAGAGGGGAAACCCTTTAAAAAGGGTTCTCCCCTCTCGCGCTCTCCCTTTCCTAAATTTTTTATCAATAACACATTATTAACATTAAAAATTCCCGAGAGGGAGGGACGAACAAAAACCTCTGCACGGGACACGGGTCCGCCCCATAGCGGTGTTGACGTCGCCGTCCGATCTGGGACAGGGTCGGGCACCGGAGATAAACCCGGCGCATAGAAGGAGCAACGTTTCACCGTGATTACGACCATCCCCCCCTACGCGGCCCGGCGCGACCGGCTGCGCCAACGCCTGGCGGAAATGGGGCACACCGCCCTGCTCGTCACCCATGCGGCCAACCGCTACTATTTGAGCGGCTTCGAGCTGCACGACCCCCAATGCAACGAATCGGCCGGCTGGCTGTGCGTGGCGGCCAACGGCCGCGACGCGCTTTTCACCGACGCCCGCTACCGCGACGCGGCCCTGCGTCTTTGGCCGGCCAAGGACCTGTGCATCTACGGCAGCAACCGTTTCGCCGCCATCGCCGCCTTTCTGGCCCAACGCGGCATCACCCACGCCGCCTTCGAAGCCACGGACATCTCCTTCGACACCCACGCCAAGCTGGCCGAGCACATGGGTCTCGCCCCGGTCACCGGGGCGGTGGAGCCGCTGCGCCTGATCAAGGACGCGGACGAGATCGCCCGCATGCGCCGCTCGGCCGCCGTCAACCACGCCGTCATGCAGCGCCTGCCCGACGTGCTGACGCCCGGCCGCACCGAGGCGCAAGCCGCCTGGGAAATCGAAAAACTCTTCCGGGAATTCGGCGCCAGCGAACTGGCCTTTTCCTCCATCGTGGCCGTCGACGCCAACGCGGCGCTGCCCCACGCCATACCGGGCGAAACCGTCATCACCGACGAGTGCATGGTGCTGATCGACGTGGGCGGCCGGCGCGACGACTACTGCTCGGACCAGACCCGCACGGTGTGGGTGGGCAAAAATCCCCCCGAGCGTTTCCGGACCATGCTCGCCCAGGTCAAGGAGGCCCAGGCCGCCGCACTGGCCGAGCTGCGACCGGGACTGCCCTTTCGTGACGCCTATGCCCTGGCCCGGAACGTTTTCGTCAAGGCCGGGGTGGCCGATCGCTTCACCCATTCCCTGGGCCACGGCGTCGGCCTGGAGACCCACGAGGGCCCGAGCCTCAACCCGTCCGCGAGAGGCGAGCTGGAACCGGGCATGGTGGTCACGGTGGAGCCGGGGCTCTACTACCCCGACTGGGGCGGAGCGCGCTGGGAGCATATGGCCCTTATCACCGAGAACGGCTGCGAGACGCTGTGAAACGCCGCCGTCGCCGCCAGCCTCCCTACCGCCCGGCCACGGCCTCGGCCCGCCTGTACGTGCGCCTGGAGGCGCGCCATGTGGCCCTGCTCAAGTTCCTGCTCGAGGCCGAGGACAACCTGGCCCTGCCCACGGTGGTCGACCGCTTCGCCGCCGTGGTGCGCCTCGCCTACGCGCCGCAGGCGGCCGCCCGGGTGGAAGGGTTCGTGCGCGACCTGACCGCCATGTGCCCGGAAGCCACGGTCTGCCTGCGCCCCGGCGCGGCTTTTCCATTGCCAACCGGGCACGCCTCCTCTAACTAGATCTGCCTGACGGGTTGAACCCCGGCCGGCCCCGGACGCAACTGCAACAGGCGGCGTGCCCATGCCTCCCGTATCCGCGCCACCCCGCATTCTGCTGGTGGACGACAATGCCGCCAACCTGATCCTGATGCGGCTTTTCCTCGGCTGCGACTACCGCATCGACGAGGCCGCCAACGGCCGCGAGGCGGTGGACCGTTTCGCCGCCTCGGCCTACGACCTCATTTTCATGGACCTGGAAATGCCGGTCCTCGACGGCCACGACGCCACCAAGGCCATCCGGGCCCTGGAACTGCGGCAAAAGCGCCCGCCCACCCCCATCCTGATTCTCACCGCCCATTCCCTGGACGAGCAGCGGGACCGCTGCCGCGTGGCGGGCTGCTCGGACTTCCTGATCAAGCCCGTGCGCAAGGCCGCCATCCTGGCCGTTTTGCAGCGGTTCCTCGGCCGCGACACCCCTGCGCCCGACATGCCGGCTCCCGCGCCACCCCAGGCTGCCGCGCCGTCCCCACGCGCCCTTCTCGTGGATCAGGAACGCCTGAGCCTGTTACTGCCACTATTTTTCGACACCGCCGCGAAGACCCTGGATACGGCGCGCCTGGCCCTGGACCGGGGCGATCTGGATACCGCCCGCCGGCAGGGACACAAGCTCAAGGGATCGGCGTTGTCGTACGGATTCGAGGCAATCGGACTGGCGGCCAAGGACCTGGAACTGGCCGGCGAGGCGCCCCATGCCGCGGCCGCCCTGGACCGGGCTGCGCGGCTTTTGAAAGCAGCCGGGGGGAAACCTTTCTGAAG